>NZ_QTYG01000001.1:0-172753 GCF_003462045.1 Ruminococcus sp. AM31-15AC
TTATTTATTTTGGTATAAATCCAAATCGTAAAATAATATTTACATAATAGCAATAATATTTACATTTTCTGATATTGACATTTTAGAAACAGAGGAATATAATAAGACTAAAGTTAATACGATAAATCCTATGAGCAAAAGTAAGTAGTTTGATGCAAAAGGTCACAGAGAGTCAGCGGTAGGTGTGAGCTGATACATTTTCTTTAGATGAATGGATTTGTGAGGAGCGGTGTGAAAGTTTTTACAAGTATCACTCGCCGTGATTCCTGCGTTAAAGGACAGGATATTGATTTCTGCCAGTCAGAATGCGTATCTGTGAGCCGATAATTTATTATCGGGAAATTGGGTGGCACCACGGTTCTATCGTCCCATAACTAGATGTTATGTGTGATGACAGAACTTTTTTTATTGTCAATTTTACGACAAAAAAGCATTTAGGAGGAATATTTATGCTGTACCCTGCTATTGAACAAGTAAAGGAACTTTTTGAAAACTACAAGACTGTGCCTGTATTCTATGAGCTTCTCATGGATTCATGTACGCCAATACAGCTTTTTAACTGTCTGCACGAGGCGTATAATGATTGTTTCATTCTTGAATCTGTTGACAACAAGGACCAGTGGGGCAGATATTCATATGTGGGCATTGATCCTAAATGTGAGTATATTCTTGACAAGCACGTTGTTACTGTTAAGGAGAAAGGCAAGGCTGATGAAAGCGTAAAAGTCGATGATCCTATCGCTTTCTTTTCTGAGATAATCGAAGGCCACAAGTCACCGAGATTTAATAATTATCCAAAGCTCACAGGTGGTCTAATAGGATTTTTCGCTTATGATATGATAAGATACTTTGAGAAAACACTGTGCAACCCACCTGAGGACGATCTTAAGCTTCCTGACGCTGACCTGCACCTTTTTGAAAAGATCGTTGCTTACGATCACCTTTCAAACAAGGCTGTAATAATCCTCAACATCAATAAGAGCGATGATCTTGAAACTAAATACAAAGAATGTGAAAAGATATGCAACGAAGTAGTTGAAACTCTTAGAAATTACAAGCCTGTTATGAAAACTCCAAAGACAATGGAGGACAACATCACAGTAAAATCCAACATCACAAAGGAGCATTATCTCGCAAACGTTGAAAAGGCTAAGGAATACATCAAAGAGGGCGACATCTTCCAGATAGTTCCGTCACAGAGATTTGAGATAGACAATCCGCCTGACAGCTTTGACGTTTACAGAATGCTCCGCTCCACTAATCCGTCACCTTACCTTTACTACTTTAAGCACAATGATTATGCTGTTGCAGGTGCTTCACCTGAAATGCTTGTATCAGTAGAAAACAGAACAGTAGTAACAAGACCAATTGCAGGCACTATCAAGCGTGGAGCGACCTACGACGAAGATATCCGCAATGAACAACAGCTTCTCAACGATCCAAAGGAAAGAGCTGAACACACAATGCTCGTTGACCTTGGAAGAAACGACATAGGAAAGGTTTCTGAGTTCGGCTCCGTAACTGTTACAGACATGATGATAGTTGAAAGATATTCAAAGGTGATGCACCTTGTATCGAATGTAAAGGGTACACTGAGAGAAGATAAGAAACCTCTTGACGCACTTATGGCAGTTCTTCCTGCTGGCACTCTTTCAGGCGCACCGAAGGTAAGAGCAATGGAGATAATCGACGAGCTTGAAACAACAAAAAGAGGCCTTTATGGCGGAACAGTTGGTTATCTTGCATTTGACGGTTCGCTGGATACTTGTATCGCTATAAGAACAGTGCTTTTCAAAAATAACAAGGCTTATATCCAAGCAGGAGGCGGAGTTGTCGCAGACTCAGTTCCTGAGAACGAATATCAGGAGTCATGCAACAAGGCAATGGCTGTTATAAATGCAATAAAAGAAGCAAGCAAATTATAATTTAAAAGGAGTTAATAACATGAGCAATAATATTATTCTTACAGGCGATAGACCAACTGGATCACTTCATCTTGGCCATTATGTAGGTTCTCTCAGAAAAAGAGTTGAACTTCAAAACACAGGAAAATTTGATCAGTTCGTTATGATAGCCGATCTTCAGGCACTTACAGATAACGCTGACAATCCTGAGAAGATAAGACAAAACATTCTTGAGGTAATGCTTGACTATCTTGCGGTAGGACTTGAGCCTGACAAAACAACATTCTTCGTTCAGTCACATATCCCAGCACTTTATGAGCTTCCAATGTACTATTCAAACCTCGTTACAATGTCAAGACTTGAAAGAAACCCTACTATCAAGGCTGAGATAAAAATGAGAAATTTTGAAAGAAACCTTCCTGTTGGCTTTATGACATATCCTATCAGCCAGGCAGCAGACATCACAGCATTCAAGGCTAAGTATGTTCCTGTTGGAGAAGATCAGCTTCCAATGCTCGAACAGGCAAGAGAGATAGTAAACAGCTTCAACAGAATTTATAAGTGCGATATACTTGTTGAGCCTGAGGCTGTTCTCCCAGACAACGCAAGCTGCAACAGACTTGTTGGTACAGACGGCAACACAAAGATGAGCAAATCTCTTGGCAACTGCATTTATCTTAAAGATGATGAAAAGACGCTGAAAAACAAGATAATGTCAATGTACACTGACCCTACGCACATCAATGTAAGCGACCCTGGTCACACAGAGGGCAATCCGGTATTTATCTATCTTGACGCATTCAGCAAGGACGAAGATTTTGCTAAATACTTCCCTGACTATAAGAACCTCGCAGAGATGAAAGAACATTATGAGCGCGGCGCTTGGCGATATGAAATGTAAGAAGTTCCTTAACAACGTTATGCAGGAATTTCTCGCACCAATCAGAGCAAGACGTGAGGAATATGAGAAAGACAAAGAGCAGCTCATAGAGATACTTAAAAAAGGCACACAACGTGCAATAGAGGTTTCAAACGAAACTGTTTCAGAAATAAGGAATGCTATCGGCATAAACTACTTCAACGACAAAACTTTCATTGATAAGTTTGTACTGTAAAGGAAGATTACTATGATTTTACTTATTGACAACTATGACAGCTTTACCTACAATCTTTATCAGGCTGTAGGCGTACTCACAAAAGACATAACAGTAGCAAGAAATGATGAGATAACCATAGATGAGATCGAAAAAATGTCACCTGCGGCTATCATCATCTCCCCTGGTCCTGGTTATCCAAAGGACGCAGGAATTTCCGAAGAGGTCATAAAGACATTCAGTGGCAGGATCCCTATACTTGGCGTTTGTCTAGGACACCAGGCGATAGCCGAAGCATTCGGTGGAAAGATAGTTCACGCAAAGCAGCAGCTTCACGGCAAGCAGACAGATATAAATCTTAACACTGCAAACCCACTTTTCAGCGGTCTGAAAAGCACAATAAAAGCCGCAAGATATCACTCACTTGTTGTTGACAGCATTTCACTTCCTACCTGCCTGTCTGTTATTGCAACTGACGATAAAGCTCAGATAATGGCAATAAGACACAGAGAACACCCGACCTACGGCGTTCAGTTCCACCCTGAGTCAGTTCTCACTGGCGAAGTTGGAAACATGATAATCGAAAATTTCCTGAACGATATCGCAGGCATAAAGACCACAAAAACAAAGTCTGCAGCTCTTCCTGACAGCGAAAGAGTTGAGCTTAAAAAGTATCTCAAAATAGTATGCGATGGAAAGTCACTAACTGAGGACGAAGCTTATAAAGCAATGGATATCATCATGAGCGACAGAGCTTCTAATGCTCAGATCGCTTGCCTGCTCACAGCTCTGAGAATGAAAGGTGAGACTATTGACGAGATAACAGGCTTTGCAAAGGTAATGAGAGAAAAAATGTCAAAGGTCAATGTCAAGGGTACTCTTGATATAGTTGGCACAGGTGGAGATCTTTCAAACAGCTTCAACATTTCCACAACCTCTTCATTCGTAATTGCGGCAGCAGGACAGAAAGTCGCAAAGCACGGCAACAGAAGCGTTTCTTCAAAGAGCGGTGCGGCTGATGTTCTCGAGGCTCTTGGAGTTAAAATTCAGTCAACACATGAGCAGGCTGAAAAGTCCCTTGACGAGATCGGTCTTTCATTCCTGTTTGCACAGTCATATCACTCAGCAATGAGATTTGTAGGACCTACAAGAGCGCAGATAGGTGTAAGAACTGTTTTCAACATTCTCGGACCTCTCGCAAATCCTGCAAAAGCAGACTTCATGATACTCGGAACATATGACCCTGATCTGCTTGAACCAATGGCTAAGGTTCTTATGAACCTAGGTATAAAGAGAGCAATGCTCGTTTACGGCAACGACAGACTTGACGAAGTTTCTATATCAGCTCCTACAACTATCTGCGAGATAAACGGCGGAAAGCTTATCAAGTATGAGATAAAGCCTGAGGACTTCGGTCTGAAAAGAGGCAAGCTTGCTGACATCGTTGGCGAGGACGGAAAGGGCAACGCAGCTATCACTAGAGGTATACTTGAGGGCACTATAAAGGGTGCAAAGAGAGATATTGTTCTTCTCAACTCAGGCTGTGCACTTTATATCTGCGGCAAATGCGACAGCATCGAAGAGGGCGTAAAGACTGCAGCTGAAATGATAGACAGCGGAAAGGCTCTTAAAAAGCTTGAGGAACTTGTTGAACTTACTAACAGAGGATAAATAATGATACTAGACAATATCTGCGACAAAAGAAAAGAACAGCTTGAAAGAGATATATCAATAATTTCAAGACAAGATATCAAATACATGGCAGCCGAAAAGGAGTATCAGACAGTTTCCTTTTCAAAATCTATCAAGCGTGATACCCTTTCAGTCATAAGCGAGGTCAAGAAAGCTTCTCCGTCAAAGGGACTTATCTGCCCTAACTTTGACCCTGTGAAAACCGCCTGCGAGTATGAGAAAAGCGGTGCGAATGCTATCTCCTGCCTGACGGAAGAGCACTATTTTCAAGGCTCCGGGGAATATCTCAAAGCAATTAGAGCGGCTGTGAATCTGCCTATACTCCGCAAGGACTTCGTTATCGACGAATATCAGCTTTACGAGGCAAGAGCCTTAGGTGCTGATGCAGTGCTGCTTATTTCGGCAATACTCAGCGAGGGTCAGATGAAAGAATATTCTGATATTGCTCACGAGCTTGGGCTTGAATGTCTTGTAGAGGTGCACAACGAGGAAGAGTATAAAAAGACGCTTGGTTTTAAGCCTGATATGCTTGGCATAAACAACAGAAATCTTTACACTTTTGACGTTGACCTTGAAACCACGGGCAGGCTCAGCAATATAGTAGGCGACCATGCAGTGCTTGTTTCAGAGAGCGGTATAAAAATAAATGCCGATATGAAAAAGGTACGCAGCCTTGGTGCAGACGCTGTGCTTATAGGTGAAACGCTTATGAGAAGCGGCAATATCGGTACAACTCTCCATGAACTGAGAGAGGGCGTATAAATGACAAAAATCAAGATATGTGGTATGCGCCGTGTGGACGATATTCTTTATGTGAACACATACCACCCTGATTATGCAGGCTTTATACTGTCGGAGGGTTTTAAACGCACGGTAGACATTGACACATTCTACGATCTTGAACTTCTTCTTAATAAGGAAATCAAACGAGTGGGCGTTTTTGTAAACGAGCCTATAGAGAATATTCTGGAAAGCTTTGCACAGAAGCTTGATGTTATCCAGCTTCACGGTGAAGAAAACGCAGAGTATATCAGCAAACTCCGTAAAAACTGCGACTGTGAGATATGGAAAGCCGTTCGTGTGAAATGTGCTGATGATATTGCAAAAGCAGACGCACTTCCCGTCCACAAACTGCTTATAGACAGCTTTTCAGCAGGCAGCTACGGCGGAACAGGCAAGCGTGTTGACCTTGATATATTTTCACAGGTAAACATGTCAAAGCCGTTTTTCCTTGCAGGTGGACTGAACGAGGATAACATCTGCTCTGCTATGGAAAAGGTACAACCTTATGGCGTTGACTTTTCAAGTTCAGTGGAAACCGATGGCTTCAAGGACGAAAACAAGATAAAAAGGATAGTTGAAACTATCAGAAATAATACTGAAAGAAGGATATAAATGAGTAAAATTGGACGATTTGGCGAATTTGGCGGACAATATATTCCTGAAACTGTCATGACTGCTGTTCACGAGCTTGAAAAAGCTTACGATAAATACAAGGACGATCCTGAGTTCAACAAAGAGCTTCAGGAGCTTTACCACAATTATGCAGGCAGACCGTCAATGCTTTATTATGCAGAAAAGATGACCAAAGATCTTGGCGGATCTAAAATATACATCAAACGTGAGGATCTTAACCACACAGGCTCACACAAGATAAACAACGTTTTGGGTCAGATACTTCTGGCAAAGAAAATGGGCAAGAAGCGCATCATCGCCGAAACCGGTGCAGGTCAGCACGGTGTTGCCACTGCTACAGTTTGCGCTCTTATGGGTCTTGAATGTGAGGTCTACATGGGCGAGACCGATATGAAAAGGCAGTCTCTTAACGTATACAGAATGAATCTTCTTGGCGCAAAGGTAACAGGCGTTGCAAGCGGTACTGCTACACTGAAAGACGCTATCAATGAAGCTTTCAGAGATTGGGTATCAAATATCGACACAACTTTCTACTGCATAGGCTCTGTAATGGGACCTCACCCTTACCCTACAATGGTTAGAGATTTTCAGAAAGTTATCAGTGCCGAAATAAAATCTCAACTTATGGAAAAAGAGGGCAGGCTTCCTGATTGCGTTGTTGCCTGTGTAGGCGGCGGCTCAAATGCTATGGGTGCATTCTACAACTTTATCGAAGACAAGTCAGTCAAGCTTGTTGGTGCAGAAGCAGCAGGCAGAGGCATTGACACACCTGACCATGCGGCTACAGTTGCAAAAGGTTCACTTGGTATATTCCACGGCATGAAATCGCTTTTCTTGCAGAACGAATACGGTCAGATCGACCCTGTTTACTCAATTTCCGCAGGTCTTGACTACCCAGGTATCGGACCTGAGCACGCATATCTTAACTCTATAGGCAGAGCGCAGTATGTTGACATAACCGATGAAGAAGCAGTTTGTGCTTTTGAGTACCTTTCAAGAACAGAGGGTATAATCCCTGCTATCGAGTCATCACACGCAGTTGCCGCTGCGCTTAAGATTGCTCCTACAATGGATAAGGACTCAATACTTGTCATCAACCTTTCAGGCAGAGGCGACAAGGACGTTTACTCAATAGCAAGATACAGGGAGGTAGACCTTAATGAAGAATAGGATAGACGCTTGCTTTGAAAAGCTTAAAGCAGAAAACAAAAAGGCACTTGTGACATTTATCACCGCAGGCGACCCTGATATGGATACAACAGAAAAGTGCGTTCTTGAAATGTACAAGAACGGCTCTGACATTATCGAGATAGGCGTGCCATTCTCAGACCCTATCGCAGAGGGTGCGACTATTCAGAAAGCTTCCCTGCGTTCACTCAGTGGCGGAACGAATCTTGACAAGATATTTGACCTTGTAAGAAAACTCCGCACACAGACTGACAAGCCTATGCTTCTGATGATGTATATAAACACTATATTCAAGTACGGAACAGCGAAATTCTTTGAGCTTTGCAAAGAAACTCAGATAGACGGCGTTATCGTTCCAGATATGCCTTTTGAGGAGCGTGAAGAGCTTCAGAGCGAAGCTGAGAAAAATGGTATCTACACTATCTTCCTCGTTGCACCGACTTCACACGAGCGTGTAAAAATGATAGCAGAAAAGTCAAAAGGCTTTTTGTATGTTGTATCCTCCCTTGGCGTTACTGGTATGCGTTCAGAGATAACCACTGATTTCAACGAGCTGCTTGCACCTATCCGAAACAACGATCACTGTCCTTGCTGTATTGGTTTCGGAATTTCAAATCCTGAGCAGGCAAAGAAAATGTCCCAGTACGCTGACGGCGTTATCATGGGAAGTGCTGTTGTCAAGATAGTTGAGGAACACGGCAAAGACGCTCCTGAATATGTTGGCAAGTTTATCAAATCCGTTCGTGAGGGAATGGACAGCTAAATATAACAAAGCAAGGCTCTGAGCAAAAACTCAGAGCCATATTTTTATGCAAAAACAAGACCCCGATAAAATCGAAGTCTTGTAAAGTATTCTTATGAATTTTTCTTATTGAATGCAACAACAGCATCATTGATAGTCTTAAGCTCAGCGTCAACAGTTGCAGAGTATGATTCTCTCAGCTCTGTCCATGAGAACTGTTTGCCGTTTTCGTCAGCCTTATTTGTGTATTCATAAAGCTTTCTTGTTACGCAGTTGCCGTCTTCGTTTGCATTGTCGTCAGACATTGTGGAAGAAATTCCGTAGCCGTAGTCAAACACCTGATTGTACTCAGAAGATGAGCAGTCAACGATCACCTGATACATATCCTCTGTCCAGTTAGGGTTAGCGTTGAGGAATTTCTCCTTGCCGTTTTCCTTATATGTTTCATCTGTGTTAGCCATTCTGCAACACTCATACCAGCACTTTACAGCTTCTTTAGCTGTTGAACCTCTTACCCACATATATGCTGTCATATCAGATGTCATGTACTTTTCATCAGTGTTAGGATCAGACGGAACAGGGACCACCCTCCAAGTGTCAGCGTCAGAAGGTCCGTTATTGCCTGTCATAGCCCATGTACCCATGCAGTAGAACAGCAGATTGCCGTCTTTAAGCGCCTGCTTAGCATTGCCAAGCCAGTTGCCGTTTACAAGGTTGTTCTTACCTACCTGATAAAGCAGATCTTCTGCTCTTTCGATATCAGGGTCATTTATATTGTTTGTGAACTTCTCTCCGTCATAGTTTACCATTGTTTTACCGGTCTGCTGAATGACCTGTGTCTGGAACCAACCATTGATACCAAATCTCTCAACATCAGCAGGAGCATTTGAAACAAACTCCGACATCATGTCATACCAGTTATCCCAATTCCACTCACCATTCTGATATAGCTCATATGGATCATCAAGACCCTCAGCGTCGATAACGTCCTGATCGTACATCATAAGTGTGCCGACTGTGAAGCTTATAGGAGCAACATAATGCTTGCCGCCCATAACGAACTTGTCAGCAGTTGTTTTCACATCAGCCCACAGCGGATCGTCAAAGTTCACAATATCGTCAACAGGCTGATACATATCCTTAAGCACCTGTGCAGGGAAAGCCATCCACTCATACTTGAAAATATCAGGAACATTCTGCTGAGCCATGATAGCACTGGCGAGCTGGTCAAATTTTTCGCTGTCAGTTACTCTTGTGTACTCTACTTTGCCACCCTTGTTGTTGAAAAGGGTCATCTCAACGGACTTATCCTCGCCCTTTTTCTCGTTAGGATTAAGGTCATATGTACCCATCCAACGGATAGTTTTCTGAGCATCGTCAGGGATAGTCTCTATTTCCTGTGTGTCCTCGACCTTAACTTTCTTTACTGTTGATACCTTTGAACTGCTGTCGCCTGTGGAGCCGCAACCTGCAACTGCAAAAACAGATGTAAGCGCTACTGCCAATGCAAGAATCTTCTTGATCTTCATAAAATAATTGACCTCCAAATCAAATGATTTTCTGTCTTAACAACCAATGTTACACTACAATTATAAAGCTTAATATCCTTTAAGTCAATTCTCATTTTATACAAAGACATTCGAGCCATTTGTATAATTTGAACATTTCAAAAGTAATAAATATTAAAATATTAAACCTTGAGAGGTACTTGAAAAAAAGAGAGAAATGTAGTATAATATGTTTTGCATAATAATCATCACAAAAACGGAGATAAATAAATGAAGAAAATAGAAATTTTCACTGACGGTGCTTGCTCTGGAAATCCTGGACCGGGTGGATATGGTGTTATACTAAGATATAAAGGCAATTCAAAAGAACTTTGGGGCGGTGATCCCTCTACAACCAATAACCGCATGGAGCTAACCGCTGTTATCACTGCTCTTTCAGCACTGAAAGAGCCATGTGAGGTAGAGCTTTACAGCGACTCGAAGTATATAATCGACGCTGTTACAAAAGGCTGGGCAAAAAAATGGCGTGCAAACAACTGGGTGAAATCGGACAAGAAAAAGGCTCTAAACAGTGATCTGTGGGAAAAGCTTCTTGATCTGCTGGAGGTGCATAAGGTCAATTTCAACTGGGTAAAAGGCCATGCAGGACATCCGGAAAACGAACGTTGTGACGAACTTGCAGTAATGGGCTCTAAACAGTATAAATAGAATTAAATAAATATTAATTTTTTATTAAGTTAGGGAAAACTATTGCATTTTGTAGTAATTCAGTATATAATAAAATAGAAATCTATATATGAAAGGTATGATTTAATTGGAAAAGAGATTTGTCTATGCAGATAACTCAGCTACGACTAGAGTATCTCAGAAAGCTCTTGACGCCGCTCTGCCTTATTTCACTGAGCTATACGGAAATCCGTCAAGTATATATTCTTTGGGAATGGAATGCGCAAAAGCCGTTCTTAAAGCAAGAGAACAGGTCGCAAACGCTCTTGGTGCGAAGGTCAACGAGATCTATTTCACTGCTGGTGGCTCTGAGTCTGACAACTGGGCTATAAGAGGCTGTGCACAGCTTGGAGAAAAAAAGGGCAAGAAGCATATCATCACAACTGCTTTTGAACATCATGCAGTTCTGCACACTTGTCAGTATCTTGAAAAGCTTGGCTTTGAGGTAACATATCTTCCTGTAGGTGACAAGGGTCTTGTTACTGCACAACAGGTCGAGGATGCTATCCGTGATGATACCTGCCTCGTTACAATAATGACAGCTAACAACGAGATCGGTACTATACAGCCTATCGCTGAGATCGGCGAAGTTTGCCACAAGCATGGCGTATGGTTCCATACTGACGCTGTTCAGGCTGTAGGAAATATTGACATCAATGTTAAAGATATGAACATTGATATGCTCTCACTTTCAGGACATAAGCTCCACGCTCCAAAGGGTGTTGGCGCGCTTTATGTAAAAACAGGCATTAACCTTCCTAACCTTATCTACGGTGGAGCACAGGAGAGAAATAAGCGTGCAGGTACCGAGAACGTACCTTCTATCGTGGCTCTCGGCGTTGCTATCACTGATGCTGTAAAGGATATCCCTGCAAAGAACGAGCGTGTGAGAAAAATGAGAGATAGACTTATCGAGGGTCTGCTCAAGATACCTGAGTCAAGGCTTAATGGTGACACAGAACACAGACTTGCAGGAAATGTAAACATATCTGTTCGCGGAGTAGAAGGCGAGAGCCTGCTGCTTTCACTTGACCTTAAGGGAGTTGCTGCTTCATCAGGCTCAGCCTGCACAAGCGGATCACTTGACCCGTCACACGTTCTGCTTTCACTTGGTCTGCCACACGAAGTAGCACATGGCTCACTCAGACTTTCTATCAATGACGAGAACACAGAGGAAGATGTTGATTATATTCTTGAGGTTCTTCCACCTATCGTAAAGCACCTGAGAAGTATGTCACCACTTTGGGAAAGAATTTGCAGAACTGAGAATATTCACGACTATACACTTGATTAGGAGGAATAAAAAATGATATACAGCGAAAAGGTAATGGATCATTTCGCACATCCGAGAAATGTCGGCGAGATTGAAGATGCTGACGGTGTCGGCGAGGTAGGAAACGCTAAGTGCGGAGATATTATGAAAATGTACATCAAGGTCAATGACGGCGTTATAACTGACGTTAAGTTCAAGACTTTTGGTTGTGGTGCGGCTGTTGCTACATCTTCTATCGCTACAGAAATGATAAAGGGTAAAAAGCTTGAAGACGCTTTGAAACTTACAAACAAGGCAGTTGTTGAAGCTCTTGACGGTCTTCCACCAGCAAAGCTTCACTGCTCTGTTC
The DNA here is from genome assembly GCF_003462045.1 of Ruminococcus sp. AM31-15AC. Classification (NCBI taxonomy): domain Bacteria; kingdom Bacillati; phylum Bacillota; class Clostridia; order Eubacteriales; family Oscillospiraceae; genus Ruminococcus; species Ruminococcus sp. AM31-15AC. Next base: position 11,893 of record NZ_QTYG01000001.1, read on the forward strand.
TTGCGGAGGAAGCAATGAAAGCCGCTGTTTCTGACTACTATAAAAGACAGGGTATCGATCCAACTCCGTTCGTAGGCAAGCAGTCTGCTCCTGATTGTGAGAACTGCAATGCTGATAGAGTTCTTGTGGCAATGAGCGGCGGCGTTGACAGCTCTGTTTCGGTCAAGCTCCTTCTTGATGAGGGTTATGACGTGGCAGGGGCTACCATGCGGCTCTACAGCAATGAGGACATCGGTCTGGATAAAACAAGAACGTGCTGTTCTCTCAATGATGTAGAGGACGCACGTTTTGTTGCTTTTAAACTAGGCATTGATTTCCATGTATTCAATTTTTCTGATGATTTTAAGCACTATGTTATCGACAATTTTGTTGATACATATCTGGCAGGCGGCACGCCTAATCCGTGTATCGAGTGCAACAAACATCTGAAATTCGCAAAATTCTATGAGCGTGCAAAGCTGCTGGGCTTTGACCATATAGCTACAGGGCATTACGCTGCCAGAGAATATGACGGAAATTCAGGCAGGTGGCTTCTGAAACGCTCACCTGACAGGTCAAAGGATCAAAGTTATGTGCTTTACAGCATGACGCAGGAACAGCTTGCTCATACTCTCTTCCCCGTTGGCGAGATGCACAAGGACAAGATCCGTGATATCGCAGAAGAAAACAAGCTTATAAATGCAGACAAGCCTGACTCTCAGGACATCTGTTTTATCCCTGACGGTGATTACGCAGGCTTTATCACAAAACGCTGCGGTGAACAGCAGTCGGGAGATATCGTTCTTTCTGACGGCACAAAGCTTGGTAAACACAAAGGTCTGATACACTATACTATTGGACAGCGAAAGGGCGTAGGCATTTCATATAGCGAACCGCTTTTCGTTGTTACAAAAGATATGGAGCATAACAGGCTTATTATGGGCAAGGCTGATGAAGTATACAGTGACAGCCTTGTGGCAGGAGATGTGAACTTTATTCCGTTTGACACCCTCACAGAGCCTATAACCTGCACTGCTCAGACACGTTATCATCAAAAGGACGCTGAATGTACAGTTTCACCAATGAATGATGGCAAGGTACTCGTGACTTTTAAAGAACCTCATAAAGCTATCTCAAAGGGACAGGCAGTGGTTTTCTATGACGGTGAATACGTTATCGGAGGCGGAACTATATTATAAAAAAAGCCCCACGGAATCCATTTCCGTGGGGCATCATGTTTTTAATTACCTGCTTTTTTATGAAGAGAACGAAATTCTGCAGGGGAAAGCATTTCATGCTTTTTGAACACCGCACAAAAATAACTGCAATCGTTATAACCTACCTCCGCAGCGATTTCATTGATGTTAAGCTTATCCTCCAATAAAAGCAGCTTTGCCTGCTGTATGCGCTTTCTTGCTAGATACTCAAAAGGTCTTAGACTAAGACACTCCTTGAAAAGTCTGCAAAGATACTGCGGTGAAAGGTCAATAAGATCAGCAAGCTCCACAAGTGTAAGTTCTTTTCTGAAATTCTTATCAATATAATCAATTACAGGCTGCAGCTGATTGAGTTTTTGTCCGTCCTGACTACCATTTTGTAGGTTTACGACTCTGTGCAGCTCAATAAGAAACTGATATAGATATGCCGAACACTGGTGACCACAGTAGTAGTAATTAGTCTTCATAAGGTAAAGTATCTTCTTAAATATGGCATCAACAGCATTGATATCATTTATGTGAAACACTTTAGCCTTCTCAAGCTTGATATGCTTGAGCATTTCAATTGCTTCCCTGCCCTCAAAGGTTATCCAGTGGGTTTCCCATATATCACCAACAGGATAATACTCATGCGGCACAGAAGGCGGCAGATAAAATGCGTCCCCCGGCTTTATATCATACTCATGACCATCAAATATAATGTGACCCTGACCACGAGTGCAGTATATTATCTGATGATTAGGATAGCCATCTTCTCTTACAAAATGAAATTCTCTATCTCTCGCACCGATTCCAAGCACATACAAAGGCAGGCTCGTTTCATCGCTGAGGACAGGGTAATAATAGTCAGTCATAATAAATCTCGCTTTCCAAACTGATTTCATATTCTTTTATTATATATTATCACAACACACTAAAAAAGTCAAGAAATTTCAAAAAAAATATGTTGTACAATTGTCCTGAATGTGGTACAATATATTATATAATAAGGTTAATATACTCATATAGGAGATGATAAGATGTTAAAACAATTAACGGCTTTTTTCACGGCAACTGTTATGGCATGTGCCACACCCCTTGCCTGTAACGCTGAAGTTATAAAGCATGAAGTAAATGTTCCGCCTAATATACTTGTGCTTGGAGATTCAATCGCCGCTGGCTATGGTCTGGAAGGCTACAGTGAAAACAGATATTCTTGTGCGTCTTATGCAAATCTTCTTCACGACCAGTATGACGCTGAGCTTAAAGACGCTGGCGGCTGTAAGCTTGTGAACTCTGCTGTTGTGGGCGACACTTCACAACAGCTTCTTGACCGCATTAATTCAGGCGAATTTGACGCTGACCTTGCAGACAGCGACGCTGTTATTATATCAATAGGTGGCAATGACATTCTTGGTCTTTTCATAGATTTTTTGATGAACGATCTGGGCATTACTTCTAAAAGCACAATGTCTGATTTGATGGATAAAACCAAGGATATTATTGGCATTGCAATGGATATGAAGGATATGTCTGATGATATGGATAAGGCGCTGAAAAATTTTACGAGCACTCTAGATGATATAATTAACGCTGTTGAAGCTAAAAGTAATGGTGAAATAATCGTTCAGACACTATATGACCCGCTTGATAACTTCACTGCGGCTGCTGTTTTCCAGAGTATATCGAAGGATAAAATTTCAAAACTTAACAACATTATCAAAGAACACTCCACTGAAGAAAATGAAAATGAGAGATACATAGTGGCAGATGTTTTTAGTGAATTCAGCGGTCATGGAAAGGAACTGACCAACATAAATGACTTTGATATACACCCTAATAAAAAAGGTCATGCACTTATTGCTTCTTGTATAGACAAGGTGTTAAGGACAAAAACTTATACCTATGAGGAGGTCGTTCCTGACAGCAGCAAGAACGATGAAAAAGGCAAAAATGCCATACTTATGACAGCAACTGCGGCAGGGGGACTAATTGTGATTATTGCTGCCACGACACTTATACGACACAAAAAGAAAGGATAGATCAACATGAAAATTTATTTGGTAGACTTTGAAAATGTCAAATCCAAAGGACTTCAAGGCATAGACAATTTAACTGAAACTGATACCGTCATAATTTTTTACAGTGAAAATTCCGATACCATTAACTTCGAAATGCACCAGAAAGTTCTTACATCAAAGGCTGATATTGAATACTTCAAGGTAAACGTTGGTGGCAAAAATGCCCTGGATTTTCAGCTTTCAACACTTCTGGGTTATCTGGTAGCCAAGGATACTTATACGAATATTTTTGTTATCAGCAATGACAGAGGTTTTGACTTTCTTCATGATTTCTGGCACGGTAAGTATGTTGACAGCCCAAATGCAATGGTCTACAGAACCAGGACAATACAAACCGCTATTAATTTTGCTAATCATAAGGTTAATCCGACCGAAAACAATGAAGATGAAGAATCGACTAAACATATAGTCGAAAAAGAAGAGGAAATACAAGAAACAGCAGAAATTAAGACAGAGTCAGAGATAACTCTTGACGAAGCTGATGAGCCAAACCCTGAGCCTGCGGCTATAGATTATTCTGTTACACTAAACGAAAATATGAATGGTAATACAGAAGAGGTCGAAGAAGAACCAGAAGCCTGTGCACCTGATATTGTCAAAGTAGAAAGTGATCCTGTTGTTGAAACTATCGTCAAAGTGAAAAAGGGTAGAAAAAAGTGTACCACACAAAAAAACAACGATCTCCAAAGCATACTTGCAAACATTTGCAGCGAAGAGCAAATAGAAGAGATCAGCAAGCTTATAGCTGAGTCTAACACAAAAGAGGAGCTTCACAACTCTCTTGCAAAGGTATATAAAAAGCAGGCCACAGATTTTTACAAGCTTCTCAGGCCAAGATATCTGCGACTTAAAGGACTACAGGAATCCGAAAATACATCCACCGCTGATGAAGATAAAACGATGACGGCTCAGAAAACTGAAAAGGTTGTTTACCATGATGTACTATCCGTAAAACTTGATGAGCTACTCGACGGCAAATGCAACAAAGACGAACTGGCGCTTATAAGAGAAGCAGTCATTGACGCCACAACAAAACAGCAGCTTTATATCAGAATGGTAAAAGAGTTCAAAAAGGAAAAAGGCTGCGATATATATAACAAAATAAAGCCAGAGTATGTGTCTTTGCATAAGCTTGCATCTGAGAACATAAAATAAAGGAGTGTAAAAAATGAAACTTATGATAGCGTCAGACATTCATGGTTCGGCTTACTGGTGCAAAAAAATGCTTGAAGCCTTTGAGCAAAACGGTGCGGAAAAACTAATTCTTTTGGGTGATATCCTCTATCACGGACCAAGAAACGACCTTCCAAAGGAATATGCACCAAAGCAGGTGATAGCCATGCTCAATCCGCTAAAAGACAAGCTTCTGTGCGTGCGTGGTAATTGTGACACAGAAGTCGATCAAATGGTGCTTGACTTCCCTGTTATGGCGGAATATGCTTATATATGCTGTGACGGACTGAGGATATTCGCCACACATGGTCACAAATTCAACTGCGACAATCTGCCACCGCTGTCTAAGGGCGATATTCTGCTCCACGGTCACACCCATGTACCTGTTATCAAAGACTGCATCGATTACACCTATATAAACCCCGGTTCTGTTTCCATACCGAAAGAAAATTCAGCACACAGCTATCTCATACTGGAAGACGGCAAGTTCACATTCGGTGATCTCACATAAAAAAAGGCAGCTCAAGGCTGCTTTTTTTGTGCTTATTTTATTGTAGTTTCAGTCCGTTGACCTCTATCTCAGGGTCATCAAGATTGATTATAAGGCATTTTCTGCCATCGACTATCTGAGTTTTTACCTTGTCAACTGCGTCCTTGCCAATATTTACGGTTATGCTTGGAGCAGAAACTATGGTCCTTTTCTCCACAAGGTTTACCGCTGTGAGTGGCTTTCCGCCAGCCGCAGCGTCAAAAACTTTAGGAAGATTATCAAGCTTATCCTGACTAACTCCAGCTTCCCACAGAATGGACGAAAGTTTATGTTCGTCAATTGTCGGTATCTCAGTTTCATGAGCATTTTGGTCAACAAATGTGGAAATCTTGTCATTCACAGTAGTGATAAGATCATAGTCAAGCTCATCACCCACAACGCTTGTGAGAATATCCTTGAAAGTTTCCTTTTCGTTCTGACAGGTCATTGAGAACTCGCAGCCCAAAAGCTCCTCAACAACGGAAGTGTTCGGCTTTTTTGCATTTTTCGTGTAGTAAAGCACTCCGTTGATATCAGGTGCACGATCATTGAAAATAGGAAACAAAAAGCCATCGCTTGGAAGCTCAACAATTCTGTCGCATGACTCTTTCTTAGCAATAGAGTTGTCCTGCTCGTCATACACAAGCCCGTCAATACGCAGGTTTACAGGGCAAAGTGCCGTGATGATGAAATTGTAATCTGTGTCAGCTTCGTCCTCAAACTCGTCCATTTTGTTCTTCCTCAGCACGGAATATGTACAGTGTGCCGCAAAAATGGTATATGTAGACACATACTCCACCTTTTCAACTATGGCGTTGAGAAAATTATCAACCTTTTCTTCGTCAAGAAGCTTGCTTTGCAATGTTTCATACATGAAAGGCTGTGCGCCACCCTCAAGATATGCGTCCTTTGGAAACGAATATTCCAGCAGATTTTTACCGATAGAACGCTGAGTACCTTTTTCAGGTTTATCATTATCAGCTCCGCCTCGTCCTGCGGAATAGTGTTGTAAAGCTGATTGGTCTTGCACTTTATGTTCTTTTCAGCGTCCACAAATGCGGTAACAACGTGGTTCACGGTGAAAAAGCCACAGTCATCGCTGAAATTCTTCTTAATTTCATTTATTTCCTTTTTGTTCATCTTGGCGTCCTCCCGAAAAAATGTATATTAATTATAGCACAAATGTACAGATTTTTCAAGAGCCACAGACAAAAAAATCCCACAGCCGAAACTGTGGGATGATTGTTATTAAACTGGGTGAACCCTATTTTCAGCGTCTGAGTGCTTACCGTCAACGCCGTATTTTCTATCACGTCTATCCTTGAAGAACTTAGGTGCAACCTTAGGGAACATTGCATATGTGAGGATATCTTCCTCCTGCTCTGTCCACTCAGCAGCCTCTTTCTTCATTGTTTCAAACTCTGGCTGGAGAAGGTCAGCAGGACGGCAAGTGATAGGCTCTTCGTCGCCAAGAATCTTCTTCTGGAACTCTGGGTCGATAGCAACTGGTGTCTTACCGTACTCGCCCTTAACAAGTCCCTTGAACTCCTTAGTTACTGTCTTGTATCTCTCGCCCATGATTACGTTGAACACAGCCTGTGTACCAACGATCTGTGATGTAGGTGTAACCAGTGGTGGGTAACCTGCGTCCTTACGAACCTTTGGAACTTCCTTGAGAACGTCGTCAAGCTGATCTGCCTTGCCGGCCTGTTTCAGCTGTGAAAGGAGGTTTGAAAGCATTCCGCCAGGAACCTGATAAAGAAGTGCGTTTGTATTTGTAGCGAGCATTGAAGGGTCAAGCAGACCGTTGTCGATGTACTTCTTTCTGAGTTTCATGAAGTAATCTCTTATCACGTTAAGCTTAACAAGGTCAAGACCTGTGTCATACTCAGTGCCCTTGAATGTAGCAACTATAGACTCAGTTGGCGCATGAGATGTACCAAGAGCAAGTGGTGACATTGCAGTATCAACGCCGTCAACACCAGCCTCAACAGCCTTAAGGATACACATGGAAGCAAGACCTGATGTGTAGTGAGTATGCAACTGGATCGGGATCTTAACTGCTGACTTGAGATCCTTAACAAGTGTTTCAGCCTCATATGGAGTCAGAAGAGCCGCCATATCCTTGATACAGATAGAATCTGCACCTGCATTCTCAATCTGCTTTGCATAGTTCATGTAATACTCATGAGTAAATACCTCGCCAAGTGTGTACGAGATAGCAACCTGAGCGTGACCATTTTCCTTCTTAGCAGCCTTGATAGCTGTTTCAAGGTTTCTGATATCGTTCAGTGCGTCAAAAATTCTGATGATATCAATACCATTTGCAATAGACTTCTGTACAAAATATTCAACAAGGTCATCAGCATAGTGACGGTAGCCAAGCATATTCTGACCTCTGAAAAGCATCTGGAGCTTTGTGTTAGGCATTTCTTTTCTAAGTATACGAAGTCTTTCCCATGGATCTTCATTTAAGAATCTGATACATGAGTCAAATGTAGCACCGCCCCAACACTCAGCAGAATAAAAACCGATCTTGTCGATTTCAGGGAGTATCTCACGCATATCGTCCATTGACATTCTTGTAGCAAGAAGTGACTGATGAGCGTCACGGAGGACAGTTTCAGTTATTTTAAGCTTTGCCATTTTAAATCGATCCTTTCGTTATTTTTCAGGAATGTTATTAGCCGATAACAGCAAGAACTGCACCAGTCTCAACAGCAGAGCCCTTAGTTGTATTAACGCTCAGTACCTTACCGTCGCAAGGAGCGTTTACGTCATTTTCCATTTTCATAGCTTCCAGTACGCAAATAGCCTGACCTGACTTAACAGTGTCGCCCACAGCTACCTTGATGTCAAGGATAGTACCAGGCATTGGAGCTGTTACCTTTGTGCCATCTGCAACAGGTGCTGCGGCTGGAGCTGGAGCAGCAGGAGCGGCTGCAACAGGGGTAGCGGCTACAGGAGCAGCAGCGGCACTTCCGCCGACTTCTTCAACTGCAACGTCATAAGCTTTTCCGTTTACTGTAATATTATATCTTTTCATCTTAAAAAACCACCAATCTTTTTAATTTGATATGTTTATCACAACTGAATATTGCTGTGTTTCTTAGGCAGTCTGGAAATTCTCTTTCCAGCCATTACCTCGATAGAATCCATAAGTGTCTGTCTGATCTCGTTCTTAGCGATTATGCCGTCAACACAGCCGTTCTTTGCAGCAACAGCGGAAGATGCATTTTCCTTAGCAAACTTATCAGCAAGAGCGTTTCTTGCAGCAGTAAGATCAGCAGCACCCTTCAGCTCATCATGCTGGAGGAACTCAACAGCAGTAACAGGAGCAAGTGCAGAGATAACAGCTGTATCAAGAGCAAATGACAGATCAGCATTTGAACCCTTACCAGCAAGTGCAATAAATGCAGGACCATAAGCCTTACCTGTAACAACAGCAAGTTTAATAGTAGTAGCCTCAGCGTAAGCGTGGCACAGCTTAGCCATATCCTTAACAGCGCCGTAAGCCTCAGTTTCATCATCAGCCTTAAAGCCCTCAGTATCAACAAAAGTTACAACAGGGATAGCATAAGCGTCACAAGTTCTTACAAATCTTGCGATCTTTGAGCAATCAGCAGACGTAAGCTTGTCGCCTGTCTTGTTAGTAGCAGCAACGCCGACTGTAGCACCGCCAAGTGTTGCAAGTGCTGTATAAGAAGCCTTGCCATACTCAGCATTAAGCTCAGTTACACTGTTGCCATCGCAAACAGCCTTTGCAATGCCATCAGCGTCATCACCGACAGCCTCAGTTGGATCAGCAAATTCATACATTGGTACTGGTGAAAGGTTGTTCTGTGGAAGTTTTGTAAGTATATTCTTTGCAGCCTCAACAGCAGCCTTATCGTCCTCACAAACAACAGCAGCAGTGCCGTTTTCAGCAGCATTTTCAGCAGAGTTCTTTATGTTTGCATTTGGTGCAACATAAAGCTCAGCATCCTTTGCGATAACAGTGAAATCAGCAGACTCAGCGAGCATTGCTGCACAGCCTGCACAAGTGCCAGCGACAACAGCTATCTGAGGAACAACACCTGAAAGGTAGAAGTCCACATAAGCAGTTCACCATAAGCATTGAGAGCCTTTGAACCGTCGCTTACGTCAGCACCATAAGAATCGAATATTCCGACAACAGGAACTCCTGTCTTAGCAGCAAGGTCATAAACCTTTGCTATCTTCTTTGCCTGTGCCTCTGTCAAAGCACCGTCCTTAACAGTCACGTCCTGAGAAAAAGCATATACAGGATTACCCTCAACATAGCCAAAAGCAGTAATAACTCCAGCAAGGGAGTCACCCGCAGCAGCATAAGCGTCAAGCTCTGTAAATTTTCCTTCGTCAAACAAATATGTCAGCCTGTTTCTTGCAGCAGTAGGAGTCTGTGACGCAGCTTTAAGCTCTGCAAGAGTAGAAATTGAATCAGACATACAGTTTCCTCCATTCAAATAATTTTTGTGATAAAATAACGCAAAACTACTGGATTTTATCATATTTATACACTTAATATTATACTATTTTTTCGCCAAATTTACAAGAGTAAATTGACCTATTTCCGCATATTTTACGTTTAGTAGCATAATCAATATCGATACACGCATATTATTAAGCATTTTGCACAATAGCAAAGGGCCTCCTGACATAAAGAGACCCTCTGTGAGTGTTATTTCTTGGTGATAGCGTTTCTTAAAGCCCTTAGCTCGTCAGGTTTAAGCTCTCTATACTCACCTGGTTTTAGCATACCAAGCTTAATCGGACCGATGGCAGTGCGCTTTAGTCTTGCGACTTCAAGTCCCACAGCTTCGCACATTTTTCTTATCTGACGGTTCCTGCCCTCATGGATAGTCATTTGAAGCACAACCCTGCCAGGCTGTTTGTCGAGCACAACAACTGAACACTCCTGTGTCATTTTGCCGTCTATTTCAACTCCTGAAGCAAGCTTTATGAGCTGCTCATCGTTTATGTCAGGTCTTACTGTAACACGATAAGTCTTAGCGACATGCCTTGAAGGGTGCATGATATCATTGGCAAAATTTCCGTCATTTGTGAAAAGCAACAGTCCCTCTGAGTTCTTGTCAAGTCTGCCAATAGGATAAACTCTTTCAGGCACTTTTGTCAGAAGCTCGGTTACACACTTTCTATCAAGCTCATCGCTCATTGTGGTAACATATCCTCTTGGCTTGTGGAGCATGATATAATAAAGCTGTCTTTTCTTGGCAACATATATTTTTTCCCCATCAAGGGTGATTATATCCTTGCCTGCCAAAGCCTTGTCGCCAAGCTTGCAAGGTCTGCCATTGACCTTTACTCTTCCCTCTGAGATATACTCCTCTGCCTTTCTTCTTGAACAAACACCACTGTCAGACATTATTTTCTGTATACGAATCTTTTCCATATTTTCTCCTTATTTATGTACGGCTCACATTGAGCCGTTATGCAAACAATTTTTTCAGCTTATCTAGATAATAGTGGAATATATCTGGCTTTTCAGGCTCTGCAAGCATAACATCTTCCACCGCCGTGATATCCGTTCGGGCTATTTCCACATCATTGTAGTAAAACAATGCCAGCCCTATTTTATCTCCACTTTTCACAGGCGCATAAACAAACCTTGGCAGATATATCTTTGTCTTGACTTTGTAAGCCCTGCCGTTCAAAAGCACAGCACTTGCATGCCCTGCCTTACATTTCACACTGTCGCTCACTCCGCCAACAACTGCAACATCAAAACTACTTTTATCCAGTGGAAGCTTCTGTTTTGATACAAAATCAAAGCAATGATCATAGAGCTTTGAGTGATCATTCCAATCGTCAGGAGCATTCAAGGTAACGCATATAAGCTCTTTATTCTTTCTGTCACAGGCTGAAACAAGACATCTCCTCGCCTTGTCCGTAAACCCCGTTTTTACGCCCACAATACCCTCACAGCTTTTTAAAAGCTTGTTTGAGTTAATTAGCCAGCGATCATACGGTGGGTTTCCATAGCACAACTCAACCTTTTCAAGGTGGCATATAGCCCTGAAATCTTCATTTTTCATTGCTTCCGCTGCAAGCTTTGCCATATCCGCTGCAGTGGAATAATGCTCATCTGTATCATCATCAAGCCCTGACGGCGTTACAAAATGAGTATCATTAAGCTCCAATTGTTCAGCCTTTTTGTTCATAAGCTGAACGAACTTGCCGATACTTCCTGCCACTCTTACCGCAGCAGCATTTGCAGCGTCATTTCCGCTTGGAAGAAGCATGCCACAGCATAGATCGCGTAGAGTGACTTTGTCACCAACTTGAAGACCCATGGACGAGCCTTCGACCTTTATAGCTTCGCTGTCTACCACGAACTGCTTGTCAAGATCTTCACCACTTTCAAGCACAAGAAGCACAGACATTATTTTGGTAGTGCTTGCCATCGGACGTCTTTCATAGGCGTTTTTCTCGAACAGCACATCACCTGTTTCACCGTCTATAACTATAGCACTCTTCGCGGATATCTCACTGAGATCGTCAGCACTGACATTCATACAGCAAAAGCACATCATCATGACCGTACAAATAAATACTGTCACGCATTTCAAACAAACCACACCCTTAAAATCAATTTCAAGGATTAGTTTGCTCACTTGTGCTTTTATAATTCAGTAAAATTATTCCTCGTCTTCGTCCTCGTCGTCAGACTTTTTTCCAAGAAAATCTGTTATCTTATCTATTACCTCAGGTACCATATTTATGATAGCGTTTTCCTTTGTCGCATTCATTGAAAGCTGTAAAAGCTTTGCTTCGCCCTTGTAAACAGCGATAAAAGCGATAGGCTGGATAGTTACTCCTCCGCCTGAGCCACCGCCGAACGTTTCCTTTGTGCTTTTTGTTGGCAAGTCGGAACCACCCGACGCAAAGCCAACTGATATCTTTGAAACTGGGATTATAGTAGTACCATCTGCGGTAACGATAGGCTTGCCCACAACAGTTTCGCAGTCTGCCATTTCACGGACCTTGTCCATTGCAGTTTTAACAAGACCCTCGATCTTTGTACTTTCGCTCATTTTTCTCAACCTTTCGTATTTCAATTTGTTGCTTTAACTTCATTCTTCTTAGCCGCAAGCTCTTTACTGCGACGCTTGGCAGCACGCTTTTTCTTACGTCTGCCTGAAAGATATATTTTAAGAAAATTAACGCCCGTGCAAAACCCTATTGCTATCAAAGTGCTTGGTCTTACCCTGACTAAGGTATGAACGTCATATCCGAACTTTTTTTCATCAAAAATGCAGTTCACATCAGCTTTTTTAAGCTTTACTGTAAAAACACCCGCAAGTATTGCAATGGTATTGAAAAGCCATGCCTGCACCTTGCCGTATAGCATAGCCGCCTCGTAAGCGTCCTCTTTTCCAACGTCAAGAACTATCCTTGTGTCTGTAAAGCGTATAGCTTTCAGAAGCTTTTTGAAATATTTCCAGCCCATTGGAATGTAAGGCTTCACCTTTTTATACTGCGCTTTCAGCTCATAGAACTTGCTTTTTTTCTTTTCTTTAGATTTGGAAACCGGCTTCTTTTCACCCTTATCCTTTTTATGAAAAAGCTTTCCGGCAAAGCCCTTTTTCTCCTGCTTCACATTTATTTCCTCGGGTTTGTCCTCTGCACCAGCTTCAACTTTGGTATCAGTATCAATATCAGAGATATCTTCCTGCTTATCCTCTACCTCAGACACGCTGACATTTTCATCTGCTTCATTCTTTGCTATATTTTCAGGCTTAGCTTCAACAATTTGCTCGGACGCTTCTTCTGTTTTATCAGGCGTATCATCAAACTGTGGGACAGGTAAGCTTTCTTCAATATTGTCCTCAAACTCCTCAAAATCATCAAAACTATCCTCAGGCAGTTCAGCTTTTTTTGATCTTTTCTGTTTTTTCTTCTTAGGCTTTCGTGGATAAATGTCAAAAAACATATACCGTACTTTAAGATCAAAGCCTTTTTTATTCAGATCTATCTGTGCCGTAATGGAAAAATGCAGCAGGATAACAATAACCGCTATAATACCAAGCAGTATCCATAAAACAATTATCGTTATCATCTCCCCTCACGGTCATACTTTATTCTTCCGTATCATTCTCTTTTGTTATCTCATCAATGGTTATCTGCTCCTGCTTATCAGGGATAGGCGGCAGATCATCCAGGCTTGACAGCCTGAAACAACGGAGAAAATTGTCCGTCGTCTTGTATGCAATAGGTCTTCCAGGCAGGTCAAGTCTGCCAGCCTCAGCAAGCAAGCCCTTGTCCACGAGAGAATTTACAACTCCCGAGGAGTCAACTCCCCTGACGTGCTCCACAAAGCCCTTTGTTACAGGCTGATTGTATGCGACTATTGTCAGCGCCTCCATTGCCGCAGGGCTAAGAACAGAGTTTTTCTTTATCTCCAAAGCCGCCTTAATGAATGTCGCAAGCTCTTCTTTTGTGGCAAGCTGATATGACCCATTAAGGCTCAGAAGCGTAATTCCGCTTTCAGCCTTGCTGTATTTATCCGCCAAAGAGCCAAGAGCTTCCTCAAGCTGATCTTTGACGATACCAACTGCCTCGCATAGCTTCTCGCTTTCCACAGGCTCTCCGCTTGCAAAAAGCACAGCCTCGACGGCTGCCTGTATATTTGAATGTTCCATAGATTATCCCTTTTCTTATTTTATCCGTAGCACCAGAAATTATTGTCTCCGTCATCGCCCACAGGTGAATATCCCCAATAATATCTTCTTTTTGCCCAGTAATTAGGCTTGAATACTGTGTCAGGGGTGATATCCGCAAGCTGTTCTAAGAGCTTAATTTCCTCCATAGCGGCTTCAGCAGGCTGTTCGGGTTCAGGCTTTGCAATAGCAGGCTCGGTATATAAATCAACACTGTCTATCTTTTCAGATATCTGCTCCATTTCTGCCATGACCTCCTCAGCTGACTTCACAGGAGCATACGCCGCAATGACTTCACCTGATATGCGCTCGGATTTTGCAGATATATACCGCTTTGACTGAGAAGCTTCTTCACGCTCTGCGTCAACATCAGCAACTTCTTCTATCTCATCTGCAGGCTCATCGTCAAGTATATTTTCTATAGGCTCAGGCTCGGGAACAGCTTCTGTCGTTTCGCTTTCGATAACAACAGGCTTATCGAAGTCGGACTCGACTTTTTTGTTCTTTGAAGCCTTGTTGAAAAAAATCTTTGAGTTATCGTCATTGAGAAATATCCTGCCAGACTTTGTAAGCTCCAATATAGCAAGAAAAGTAGCGACTTTCTCGCTTTTCTCCGTCATGCCGTCATAAAGGTCGCCCATATCGCATTCACCATGCTTATAAAGTCTTTTAAGAACATGGATTATCTTCGATGTGACCGATACTATCTTATGTGAAACTATCGGCTCGAACATCTTCGCTTTCAGCGGAACGCTCTCACGGGCTTTCTTTGATATGCCCATATAAGCGTCATAAAGGCACTGAGGGTCATGCTCACGGGTATAGGTCTTGTTTACAGGAAGCTTTATCGCCGTCCTTATAAAAACAAGGTCGCCAACGTAAACTTCACGGAGAGTCTGTGCCGCCTGTTTGCACAGAGAATACTCGATGATCCTGCCTTCAAGCTCTTTTTTAAGCTCTTTTGACTCCTCGTCATGAGGCAGAAGCGAACAGGTCTTTATGTATATAAGGCGTGCCGCCATTTCAAGAAAATCAGCGGCATCCTCATAATCCTCGTGGTCAAGATCATTGATATAGTCCATATACTGTTCAAGGAGCAAAGATATCTCAATATCGTAAATATTCAGTTTGTGCTTGCTGATAAGGTGAAGAAGCAAGTCAAGCGGTCCTTCAAACATATCCAGCTTGAACTGAGCAGCACTCATTTACGTTTTTCCTTTCATGAACAGTTTTATTTCAAAAATATCGCTTTTAGTATGGGGTCAACCCAGAACGTAAGCTTATCCATTATCCAGAACATACCATTTTGCAACCAACCTATAGGCGTATCAAGAACGCCTGTTACAACAAGTATCATAAATGCAATAGCGATATAGTTCTGATACTGCGCCATAAAGCGATCTACCTTACTGCTTGTAAAGTAAGAAAGTATCTTCTGACCGTCAAGCGGCGGGATAGGTATAAGGTTGAACACTGCAAGTCCCACGTTTATAGCTGTAAAGTAATATAATATAAGCGACACATAGTAAAGAGCTATAGAATAATGCACTATATAAAGCACATAGAAAAGCTTATAAAGAACTATTCCGATAAGTCCCATTATGACATTTGAGATAGGACCTGCGGCTGCCGTGAGTGCCATGCCCTTCCTATAATTCTTAAACCTGATAGGGTTTACCTGAACAGGTTTACCCCAACCAAAACCTATGAAGAATATGCACAATGCACCAATAGGGTCAAGATGTGCAAGAGGGTTAAGGGAAAGTCTACCCTGATAACGTGGAGTATCATCCCCAAGCTTTGTTGCCGCCCATGCGTGAGCATACTCATGGATAGGTATACACATGAAAATTACGATGAGCTTTGCACCGTAATCAAGAATTTTCTGCGGATCCATATTTTCATGACCTCCTGTCATTTCAAAACAAAATTACACAAATCACAAGTGTAATTATACACTATTTTCAATGAAATTTCAAGGCATTTTGTCTTTATTTTTAATCGAAAACTATAAATATATACGATTTTACGGAAATTTCAAAAAAAATCTCAAAAAGCTCTTGCAATTTCTTTTCAGTTATGCTATAATATTAAATATTGTGAATAATAGTATTGCATTTTTAAGGGTAAAGGAGGTGCAGCGTAATGGCAAAATGCGAGATCTGCGGTAAGGGCGTTACTTTTGGTATCAAGGTATCACACTCACACAGAAGAACAAACAGAACTTGGAAGCCAAATGTAAAGAGAGTTAAAGCTGTTGTAAACGGCACTCCTTGTCACATTTACGCTTGCTCAAGATGCCTGCGTTCAGGTAAGGTAGAAAGAGCTTAATGCTTGAATATTCCAAAAAATCGACTAGCTTCGCTAGTCTTTTTTTTATGCTTTTTAAGATACAAAAAAACCGGAGCCGAGTGTCATACTCTGCTCCGATTTTTATTATGCAGCGTGTCTGCCAAATGTTCTCTTATTCTCAGGTGGTGCAAAAACAGAATTAGCACCTGACGATGAATTGTCACTGTTCATATTGTTGTTGCTGAAACCGTGGTCGGTCTTATATATCATATCATAGTAGATTATTGCATTGGAGATGTTAATTCGCTCCTCGGCATAATTAGAATAATTGCTGATATAATCCTCGTCCACAACACCATCGTTTATTCGTGCGTTACAAGAATCCTGACAGTACGTTTCATTCACAGTGGTCTTGAACAGACCCTGATCGTTGTCCATATACACTGGGTTAGGATCATCTTTATATACTTGATTGCATGACACCGCCGTTGCCACATTTTTGTAATCCGTAAGATCAAAATATGTGTTTTTCTGGCTATCATAGTAAACAGTATCTGTTACAAAATTGCCGTTTGGGAAGATAACAACATTTTCCTCGTTATCAGCAACAGAAAAGATATCATGACCAAGTGCATAGACATTTGAGAAGCCAAACATATTTCCAAGTGTTGGCTGAACGTCATACATACCCATTATCTGCTTGACCTCTGTAGGCTCATATCCGCCGTCCTTTGACCAGATTATAAAAGGTACTTTTCTGTTGAGGTTATAGTAGAAATCATCAACAGGAACATAGCCCTCGTCATCCTCAGTAAGAACAGAATCAGTAAATGGATTATAGTTGAAATATCGGTCATACTCTTCTGCCTTTATTTTTGCGTCATGGTCACCATAAATAACAACTACAGTGTTATCAAGAAGTCCTGCATTGTCAAGTTCTGTCATAAACTGACCGATAGCCTGATCTGCATAGTGAACAGACTTAAAATAAGATCCAAGCTTTGTACCCTCAAGGAACGGTGCAGATTTTTCCTCATACATTCCGTCCTCTTCGTTGTACATCTTATACTTGAAATCTACCTCATAGTCGCTCACACGCTCAATGTCAGTAAACGGCGTATGGTTTGTGAGCATAAGGAACGCACCATACCACTTATCATGCTCCTTGTTTATCTTCTCGATCTTTGGCACTGCCTGTCTAAAGAACGATTTGTCTGACAGACCAAGACCAATAGTTTCATCAATGTTAAAATCTTTGTTATAGTTAAAGAAATCATCATAACCAAGGGAATGATGTAGATTAAGTCTGTTCCAGTAAGAGCCGTTGTTGCCGTGCATACTGAAAGTATAATAGCCCTTCTTCTTAAGCATTTTCTGGGTAGTTGTGTAATCTCTGTCCCAATAGTTGATAGCAACTGTACCGCTTGAAGCTGGCATAAGTGAAGAAGCAAAGGTAAACTCGCTATCTGAGCTTGTTCCCACGCTCTCTTGAGCGTAGAAATTTGAGAAATAAAGACCCTCTCTCGCAAGCTTGTTCATATTAGGTGTAAGCTCTTCTCCGTTTATATATGTATCCATACAGAATTGCTGAAAACTTTCAGCGTGGATAACTATAACGTTCTTACCCTTGAAAATATTTGTGTACTTGTTACTCTTTTCTGAAGTTTCCTCAGTTTTCGACTTATCATCATAAAACTTATTGAAAACCTCCTCGCTCTCCTCATAGCCAAACATCATATTTATTTTCGCATGAGTGCAGGAAATAACATCGCTAAACTGATATGTGTAAAGACCAAAAGTGCCAAGAACATATTCTCTGTTCCACTGCTTAGCGAGTCTTGAATAATCAGTGCCGGTAAGTGTTGAGCAAAATATTCCTGCAAGACCTATGGAAACACAAAATGTTCCAAGAGCATATCCACGGCGCTTTCTCTTTTCCTTGACCTCGGTGATATAATCTCTTGTACGTCTTTTAAGAAGTATGTACACAACTATGATCGCAGGGATATCCCAAAGGAAAATAAGATCCTTTGGTTCCATGATGTTCTCAGTAACAGCGTCCATTACTCCGCCGAGCTGTGAAGCCGTTGAAATAAGCGACACTGAGATGAATGATTTATAGTTTGTATAATAAATTGAGTTCGCCGTACAAAGTATAGAGAAAATTATTGTCAGTATCAAAAGGTAGACAAACTGCTTTCTTGGCTTTTTAAACACATATGATATGAGAGCTAGCAGCAGTATTACCGCAAAGTCAGCCATAAGCGGTTTTATCTGGCTGTAATTAAACTTAACAGTAAATGCTCTAAGAAGAAATCCATTCAGAACAGATGCAAATACAAATGTTAGAAACAAGATGTTATCTTTCAGATATCCGCCTATTCCGCTGCGGATCTTTGTTATGACCTTATTCATTTATATCTCCTTTTCAATTTACTTTATTCAGTCGCAAAGAATATTGTATAATTTTTTCTGATAAAAGTCAAGCATATTAAAACCTTTTCAGTGAAATACACAAAACTTTCCTCAAACTAGCCAACTAATTTAAAGGCAATATTCCTTGAACAAAGTATATTTTACTCCCATTGAACCTTAATGTCAACAAATTAAGCTGAAATTTCAGCTATTTTTCACTTTTGTAATAATTCGCGTAAAACAATTTACATTTTATGTATGTTCAAATGATTTAACTGTACAATAATCTCAATGTGCTTTTGTTTATATGGAATAAATATATTAAAATCGACAAAGTTTTTTGTCAAAAATCAAAAATAATTGAAAATAGTATAGAAATACATTATAATATGAATGTCTGAGCATAACAATGATCACGGAGGAAAACAATGATAAAACTTATTGCAACTGACATGGACGGCACTTTGCTTGACGATAACAAGCAGCTTCCCGAAAATTTTGACAACATAGTAAAACGGCTGTTTAATAAAAATATCAGATTTGTTATTTCAAGTGGCAGAAGCTACTGCACGCTAAAAAAACAGTTTTCTGAATATCTTGACGACATGACATTTATTTGCGACAATGGTGCATATGTTGTTGATAAAGGAAAACTTCTTTCGGTTTCAGTGTTGCCAAAGGATACCGTTAAAGAAGCTGTTAGATTTTGCGAGAAATTAGGACTTACAGTTCTTCTTTGCGGAAAAAATGGCACATGGCATAACTCAAGAAATGATAGCCAGCACCAGGAAATAGCTTCATACTATGTAAATCAAGTAAAGATGGAGAATCTCACCCTTGTTGACGATGATGTTTTCAAGATAGCCGTTTTTGAAGAAAGCGGCATTGAAAATGACGGCTACAGCAAGCTTAAAGAACGCTTCGGCGAAAATTTCAACGTGCAGCTTTCAGGTAAATACTGGACGGATATAATGAATAAGGGCGTAACAAAAGGCACTGCACTGCGAACCATAGAAAACCGCATTGGAGTACGATATGAAGAAACCATGGCTTTCGGTGATTATCTTAACGATGTTGATATGCTCAACAATTCTTACTACAGCTTTGCAATGTCAAATGCTCACGAGTCTATTAAAAAGGTAGCAAATTTCATGACAGGCTCAAACAATGACAACAGCGTTATGAAAGAAATCGAAAAACACTGCCTTGCATAAATAAAACATAAACAAAGCGATCTGACCAAAAATCAGACCGCTTTTTCTTATAATCTCATTTTAAAATCATCATAGCCGAACTCTTTTATAAGCTCCAATTCACCGTCAAGCTTTTGAAGATATATTGACGGCAAAGGCATTCCGTTGAAAGTGTTGTTTTTACACATGGAATATATAGCCATATCACAGAAAACAAGCCTGTCACCCTCTTTAAGCGGCTTATCAAAGGAATAATCCCCGATTATATCACCTGCAAGACAGGTCGGACCGCCAAGGCGATAGGTGTAAGGCTTTTCGTCTGCAACACCCGAACCAACAACATTTGGTCTGTAAGGCATTTCCAAAACGTCAGGCATATGACAGGCTGCTGATGCGTCAAGGATAGCAAGATCCATGCCGTTTTTTGCAGTGTCTATCACCTCTGAAACAAGATATCCTGCATTGAGTGCAACAGCCTCGCCCGGTTCGAGATAGACCTGAACACCATATTTGTCATGAAGATAATTCACACACTCGATAAGGTATCTAGGTCATAGTCATCACGGGTTATGTGATGTCCACCACCAAGATTTATCCATTTCATATTGTAAAGATACTTGCCGAACTTCTCCTCAATATGTGGTATCGTTCTTTTTAGCACATCAGAGCCTTGCTCACACATAGTATGAAAATGCAGACCATCTATGCCATCGATAAGACTGTCATCAAAATTATCTAAAGTTGTTCCGAGCCTTGAATTTTTGAAGCATGGATTGTAGATATCCGTTTCGATCTCCGAATACTCAGGATTGCACCTTATTCCGCAGGATATCTTCCTGTCGCTTTTTTCAACAATGCCCTTGAATTTCTGCCACTGTTTTGGTGAGTTGAACACGATATGATCGCATATCTGAACAAGCTCATTCATGTCCTTTTCTGTGTATGCAGGAGAATAAACATGAACTTCCCCATCAAACTCCTCCCTACCTAGCTTAGCTCATACAATCCGCTTGCGGTAGTGCCTTTCAAGTGCTGTGATATCATAGGATATGTGCTATACATGGAAAAAGCTTTCTGTGCCAAAAGTATTTTACAACCCGTTTTCTCCATGACATTATCCAAGATAGTCAGATTTTTTAGAAGCTTTGCTTCGTCAACAACATAACAAGGGGTTTTCACCTTAGAAATATCAAACATTCTTTTCCTCCACAGCTCATCTATATGAACCATCGTTGATAAAGTTTACTGTAATATTTTTGTTTTTCATTCTTGCGTCCATAAAAACACTAAGAACACCCTTGGCAAATTCAAGACTCTCCTCAGGAATATCGTCAAAGTCATGTATCATTACTTCAAGCGGTTCTTCGACTTCACAGAGCTTCTCATAAAGCTTGTCGCCGTTAGCTATAGAATCCATATCATGAGCAAGCGCCTTGCTGACATATGGGTAAAACATATCAGCATTTACCATTTTAACATCGTCTATCATCAATACCATTTACTCGTCCCCCATAAATTTTACTGCTGTTCCGTATGCAATGACCTCAGCCGCGCCTGCCGCAATAGCAGATGAAGCATATCTTATATTAACTACTGCATCAGCACCCAATTGTTCAGCTTCAACCACCATTCTCTTCGTGGCAAGAGCTCTTGCATCATTCATCATCTCATTATAGGCTGTAAGTTCTCCGCCAACAAGATTTTTAAAGCTCTGCATGATATCCTTTCCGACATTTTTGGTCTGGATAGTTGAGCCTTTGACAAGCCCAAGCATTTTAAGCTTTTTGCCAGAAATATAATCAGTATTTACTAAGATCATCATCTTCGCCCTTCTTTATTTCTTTTATACGCTGAATAAGCACCGTTATCGCAACGCCTGACAGCAATGCAGGAACTACCAAAGCAATTATCTTTGCAAGCATAGGAACACCATTCATATATGCAAAAATAACGCCAATAGCTATATAATAAATAGATATCAAAGCAACTATCACAACTGGTGCTATCATTTTTTTTGTTTTGGTTTTCACTTTTCGTCACCTTTAATCAAAAACCATTTTCTTTTTGCCGTTTTTGTTTCGTGGATACTCTCTTATCCTGATGATATTGGCTGTATTCACGATACTTTCGTTTCTGTCATCACCCTGAGTAACTCTTACCCAGCCATCGCCTATCTCTTCAAGTGTGCAGTCTATAACTGATGAAAGTGAGCCTCCCTGCGAAACTGTATAAACAAGCACCTCTTGTCCGAGGTATCTCGCAAAAGCTTCTTCGATCTTCATTTTTTGTTATCCTACTAGTCAACAAGAACAGGATCAAAGTTCTCTGTCCAAGGCAGACCCCACTTATTAAGTGCGTCCATGAATGGATCCGGATCAAACTCCTCTATATTGTGTACGCCCGGCTTTTTCCACTTGCCTGTGAGTATCATCATTGCGCCTATCATTGCAGGCACGCCTGTTGTGTAGGAGATAGCCTGTGAGCCGACTTCCTTATAGCACTCCTGATGATCGCATACGTTGTAAACGTAATATGTCTTGTCCTTGCCGTCCTTTTTGCCCTGGAAGATACAACCGATATTTGTCTTACCCTTTGTTCTTGGACCGAGTGAAGCTGGATCAGGAAGAACTGCTTTAAGAAACTGTAGCGGTACTATCTTCTTGCCCTCAAAGTCGATAGGCTCGATAGATGTCATGCCCACGTCCTCAAGGCATTTAAGGTGTGTAAGATAGCTTTGACCAAATGTCATGAAGAAACGTATCCTCTTGATACCCTTGATGTTGAGCGCCAGTGATTCAAGCTCTTCGTGGTGGAGAAGATACATATCCTTTTCGCCCACTTGATCGAAGTTATAAACTCTCTTTATCTCCATTGGCTCAGTTTCTACCCACTTGCCGTCCTGAATATAAGAACCCTTTGCGGAAACTTCTCTTATATTTATCTCAGGATTGAAGTTCGTTGCGAATGGATAGCCATGATCGCCTCCGTTGCAGTCGAGGATATCTATATAGTTTATTTCATCAAAATAATGCTTCTGAGCATATGCACAGAAAACACCTGTTACACCTGGGTCAAAGCCAGATCCGAGAAGCGCTGTGATACCAGCCTTTTCAAATCTCTCTCTGTAAGCCCACTGCCACTTGTATTCAAACTTTGCAGTGTCCTCTGGCTCATAGTTTGCTGTGTCAACATAATCTACTTTACACTCAAGGCAAGCGTCCATGATATGGAGATCCTGATAAGGCAGAGCCACGTTGATACAAATATCAGGCTTATATTCTTTCATAAGAGCCACAAGCTCAGGCACGTTGTCTGCGTTCACCTGTGCAGTTGTGATATTTGTCTTTGTCTTATCCTGAAGCTCCTCCTTGAATTTATCGCACTTTGACTTTGTTCTGCTGGCGATACAGATATCAGTAAACACCTCGCTGTTCTGACAGCACTTGTGTATAACTACACCTGCAACTCCGCCTGCACCGATTATCAATGCTCTTGACATATTAGATCATTCCTTTCTAAATTTATTATCAACAGCAATCCCAATTATAGATAACATCATCAAAATCGAGATTTTTAAGCTTTTGTCTGTTTATGAAAAATCCGCAGATACCTGCATCTCCCCACATTATCTTCTCATCGCCATTGCCGAATTCGCTGTCAAGCTGCAAAAGCAAAAAGTCATACTTGGTATCTTCCTTACGAGGGTCCCACTGCGTAAAAGCAGGATAGCCGCCTATCTTATGACCATAAGCGTTCTGATAGTTCTGCTCATAAGCCTCTATCTCGTCAGCAGGAGCGATATCCATGTCCATAAGAGAATTTATTTTCTTTTTCGATTGAGCAGCATTATAGTACTCACAAAACATCTTCTCAAACCTTACGTCAGATTCGCTCATAACATCAGCACTTGAAGTGAATTTCAAGCCAAACTCGCCATTTACAGGCATACTGTACTCTCCGTCAAGTCCGTTTTCCTTGAACTTAGCTTTGACTTCTTCCTCAGTAACGGTATTGTCGATATCCTTGTGATAAACTATTCTGAACGTATCTTGACAAGTAATATCATCAAAAGACATTCCGTAAACATCATCATTTAATATCCAAAACTGCAAAAGTCCACTTTTAGGAAAATCTTCGATACCAACCACCTGCGAACAATCTAACTGAGCCAGCAGCCTTAACTGCCTGCCCTTTTTGTCCTCTGGGATAGTGCCGTCATGTGGGACATAACCAATTCCGCCGACCTTGCTCTCAAAAATAGAGGGCTTATCACCTGCAAGTTCTAGCCTCACGCAAGGTGTTAACGTCTTTTTCTCAACAGCTTTAAGTGCCTGCTCGGCAACTTTAAGTTCTGTTTCGTGGTCTAAAGTTTTCTCCGCTGATTCATTTTGCACATTGGCGTCAGTATTCTTTTTCTTAAAAATATCAAATAACCCCATGTTTTCCCCCTTTTATTTATAAAAATACAAAAGTATCTCTCTCAGCAGCTTGCAGGCAAGTGCTGTTGAACGTCCTGTCTGATCGTAAACAGGGGAAAGCTCATTCACATCAAAGCCTACGATATTGAGCTTTGCAACTTCCTCCACTGCGAACATAAGCTCCTTAAAAGTAACTCCGCCTGCCTCTGGAGTACCTGTGCCGGGAAACTCTGAAGGATCAAGCACATCAAGGTCAAGTGTAAAGTAAACAGGCTTTCCCTGAAGTTTTTTTACTATGCTGTCAAGTCTGAAGAAGCCGAACTTCTCCATAAAAGTATGCTCTTTCGCAAACTTGAATTCGTCCCTGTCGCCGCTTCTGATGCCAAATTGATATATCTTTCCGTCGCCCACAATATCCCAGCATCTATGAAGCACGCAGGCGTGTGACTCTTTCACTCCAAGGTAATCGTCCCTCAGATCGGCATGAGCGTCAAAGTGAACGATATGCAGATCTGGATATTTCTCTGCCACAGCTCTAACCGCACCGAGAGTGACAAGGTGTTCGCCACCTATCATGCAAGGCACTTTGCCGTCGTCAAGTATTTCTGATGTACGGCTTTGGATATCCCTCAGTGCGCCCTCAGGATTGCCAAATGGCAGTTCAAGGTCGCCACTGTCGAACACATTCACTTCAAGGAGATCCTTATCTTGATATGGTGAATAAGTCTCAATGCCGAAGCTCTCATTGCGCATTGCAGAGCTTGCAAATCTTGTACCCGGTCTAAACGAAGTCGTGCTGTCATATGGTGCGCCGAAAAGGACTATCTTTGCGTCATCATATTCACAGTCACAGCCTATAAAGGTATGAACATTCTTTTCCATACTTCTCTCCTTTAGTCACAGTCCTCAAGTATATCAAGGACGTAATTCGGAAGTGCGAAACAGCCCTTGTGAAGTTCTGTGTTATAATATCTTGTCTTTATGCCGAATTTTTTCCACTCATCAGCTTAAGGTCATATATAGGGTGAAGATTTTTCGAAGCAAAGCCGAAAAGCCAATGACCCGACGGATAGGTAGGTATATGTGTCTGATAGACCATTGAAACTGGGAACGCACTGC
This sequence comes from Ruminococcus sp. AM31-15AC, assembly GCF_003462045.1. Taxonomy (NCBI): domain Bacteria; kingdom Bacillati; phylum Bacillota; class Clostridia; order Eubacteriales; family Oscillospiraceae; genus Ruminococcus; species Ruminococcus sp. AM31-15AC. The sequence goes on from NZ_QTYG01000001.1 coordinate 36,987, forward strand.
CTATTCTTCTGTGTGTGCGCTTTACCATATCCACATAGGAATCATAATAAGTGCTTTCATGTTGGTTTATAAGTATTCCGCAGTCGGTGAGCGCCTTTGAGCAGTTGCCGTAAAATTCTTTTGTAAAAAGTCCCTCTCCCGGTCCAAACGGGTCGGTTGAATCAACTATAATAAGGTCATATTCATTTTCCTTGCGGCGAACGAATTTCAGACCGTCCTCAATATAGAGGGTAAGTCTAGGGTCGTCAAATGCACAGGCTGTCTGTGGAAGATACTCCTTGCACACATTTACTACCTGCTCATCTATCTCAACCATATCTATCTTTTCAATAGTGTTATATCTGCAAAGCTCACGGATAGTTCCGCCGTCGCCTGCACCAATAACAAGCACCTTTTTTATCTCAGGATTGACCGCCATAGGCACTGCCGTTACCATTTCATGATAGATGAACTCGTCCTTTTCGGTAAGCATTATAAAGCCGTCAAGCACCAATACCCTGCCGAACTCATATGTGTCAAAAACGTCTATTTCCTGATAATAGCTTTTTTTAGAATAAAGCTGTTTTTTTACACGAATGGTGAAATTAACATCGTCCGTATGTTTCTCAGTAAACCAAAGATCCATAAAATGTATCTCCTCTCTATGAATTTACCACTACGTTTATGTTGTTTATCTCAAGATCCTCCGTACCTGTAAGAAAACAGCCCTTTTCTTTACAGTATGCGATATAATTAAGTATGTCGGAAGTTATCTTCTCACCAGGGGCAAGAATAGGTATTCCCGGTGGATAGCACATAACAAACTCTCCGCATATCATACCGTTGCTTTCTTCTATAGGCACTGATTTTTTCTCGCTGTAGAAAGCTTGCTGCGGCGGTATCTCAACGATAGGATTGATATATTCGTGGTCAAACATTCCTGACGGGTCTTTTGAATAAAGCCTTTTAATTTCGGAAAGTGCGGATATAAAACGCTCTATCTCAAGCTCTCTATCTCCTGCGGAAACTATAGCAAGTATATTTCCGATATCACCGAACTCTATCTGAATGTCGTAATCGTCACGGAGAATGTCATAGACCTCAACGCCTGCCAGTCCCATGGCTCTTGTGTGAACGGAAAGCTTTGTGCTGTCAAATGCGAAAATATCGTCACCGTTTTCAAGCTCCCGACCGAAAGCGTAATAGCCGCCTATCTTATTTATCTCTTCCCTTGCATAATCGGCATAGTCAACTGCCTTTTTAAAAAGCTCCTTGCCGTTGAGCGCAAGATTTTTTCTTGCAAGGTCAAGGGATACCATAAGCAGATAAGAGCCGCTTGTGGTCTGAGTGAGGTTAATTATCTGTCTTACATAACCCTCTGAAACAGTGTCAGCACAAAGAAGGAGCGATGACTGTGTTAGGCTTCCTCCTGTTTTGTGTATTGATACTGCCGCCATATCCGCTCCTGCCGCCATTGCAGAGCAAGGCAGACCCTCACCAAAATAAAGGTGAGTGCCATGTGCTTCGTCCGCAAGCACCAACATACCATGCTCATGGGCAAGCTTGACGATGCTTTTTATATCAGAGCAAATTCCGTAATAAGTCGGGTTATTCACCAAAACAGCCTTTGCATCAGGATTTTCCTTGATAGCTTTTTCAACGTCCTTAACGGACATTCCAAGAGGTATTCCAAGCTGTTTGTTTGTGCCTGGGTTTACATAAACAGGTATAGCACCGCACACAACAAGTGCATTGATAGCACTTCTGTGAACGTTTCTCGGCATTATTATTTTATCTCCTGCCTTACAGCTTGTAAATATCATCGTCTGAACTGCGGCAGTTGTACCATTTACTATAAAGAAAGCGTGCTTTGCACCAAAAGCCTCAGCGGCAAGCATTTCAGCATCTTTTATCACAGAAACAGGGTGACAAAGGTTGTCAAGTGGCTTCATGGAGTTTACATCGCACTTCAGACAATCCACGCCCAAAAAGTCACGAAGCTCTTTATTCATTCTTCCGCCCTTGTGACCAGGTACGTCAAGACGCACCACTCTGTTCCTCATATGTTTTTTCAAAGCCTCATACACAGGTGCGTTATTCTGTGTTAAGTTCAAATCTATCACTACCTTATCAGTATATGTTCATGCCGCTGTATATCTCGATCATCTCACGGCGCAGACTATCTGTTATGTCAAGCCTTTGCTTCGGCGTAAGCTCATATACGTCCTGCTTGAAAAGATAATTCTGCAAGTCGATATCCTTAATGAGAAGCTTGGTATGGAAAATGTTTGACTGGTAAACATTGACGTCTATAGCGTCATATTTAGTCAGCGTATTTTTATCTATATAATCCTGAATAGAAGTTATCTTATGGTCAATAAAAAACTTCTTTCCCAAAACATCTCGGGTAAAGCCTCTTACTCGGTAGTCAATAGTGATAATATCAGAGTCAAAGCTGCTGATAAGATAATTCAGTGCGTTTAGCGGAGAAATAGTTCCGCAGGTAGAAACATCTATATCCACTCGGAATGTGGAAATGGAGTTGTCCGGGTGATACTCAGGAAATGTGTGAACAGTTACATGGCTTTTGTCAAGGTGAGCGTGTATCATTTCAGGCACATCGCCACCTATTTTTCCTTGATTGCACGAAGGGTCGATACTGTCCTCATCGAGGGCTTTTTCAGCAATAAGCACGTTCACAGACGCACCCTGCGGCTCATAATCCTGTTTTGATATATTAAGTATCCTTGCGCCTATCATCTCAGTAACATCGCAAAGAATTTTCGTAAGTCTTTCTGAATTATACTGCTCGTCAATATAAGCAATATATTCCTTTTGTTCTCTTTCAGTTTTGGCATAACATACATCATATATGTTAAAGCTAAGGGTCTTGGTTAGATTATTAAAACCATACAAAGAAAGCTTCTGCTCCAACCCTAACATCACCCGTCCTTTCGGATAAAATAATCAGCCTATCAAGACTAAAATTATAGACTTGTTTTCATTATACCACATCTCGATCAAAAAGTACATAGTTTTACGCACTTTTTTCATATTTTTTTATTAAGCATGGCATAAGTGCGGCAATAAAATAAAAAAGGTTGAAATCAAGAAGAAAATAGTGTATAATAAGTTCTGATAATTGTTACAGGAGAAATATACAATGTTATTGAATGTTGAACATCTTTACAAATATTTCAATGGGCAGGCACTGCTCAAGGATATAAATTTCACAGTTGAGGACAGAGAAGCCGTTGGTCTTATCGGCGTGAACGGCTGCGGAAAGTCTACCCTGCTTAATATCATTACAGGCAGTGAGGGCTATGACAAGACCCCCGAAGGACTAGGCTCTGTGAATATCGCAGGCAAGGCTTCCATTGGCTTTTTAAAGCAGAACAGCGGACTTAATTCTGAACTTACCATAGGTGAGGAAATGAAGAACGCTTTCGCTCCCCTCCTTGAAACACTGGATAAAATGAAAGTCCTTGAAAAGAAAATGGCAGATGGCGGAGATATTGACAGTATAAGCCACGAATATGCCGAGCTTTCTTCATACTTTGAGGCTCGGGACGGATATAGGATAGATGTAAAAATAAAGCAGGTGCTTAACGGCATGGGCTTTGGCTCAACACCTACAGACAGAGTAATCTCTACCCTTTCAGGCGGTGAAAAAACACGTCTTGCACTGGCTAAGCTTCTTCTTGAAGAGCCTAATCTGCTTATACTTGACGAGCCTACCAACCACCTTGATTTTGAAACGCTCATGTGGTTAGAGGACTATCTCAAAGGCTACAAGGGTGCAATAATCATTGTTTCACACGACAGATATTTTCTAAACAAGGTCTGTACGAGAATATGCGAGATAGAACAAGGCAGGCTCACATCATATCGAGGGGACTATTCCTCCTATCTTGTGCAAAAGAAAATGAACTCAGAGCGTCAGCTCAAAGAATATGAGGCACAGCAAAAAGAGATAGCAAAGCTTGAGGACTATGTGGCGAAAAATCTCGTTAGGGCTTCAACCTCAAAAATGGCGAAGTCAAGACAGCATATGCTTGACCGTATCGAGCGAATCGACAAACCGCTTATGTACTCAAAGCCGCCAAAGATAAAGCTTGAATATGATATTGAGCCAACAAAGGATATTGTGCGAGTTGTTGACTGTCCGCTGGTTGTTGGCGAGGGTGCTGACAAAAAGGAGCTTATAAAGTCACTTACCATGAACGTTCGCCGTGGAGAGCACGTTGCTATAATCGGTGCGAACGGTATCGGAAAAACTTCCATACTGAAACTTATCCAAGGTATTATCCCACACGAGGGTGGGAATATAAGCTGGGGTGGAAACGTGAAGATATCCTATTTTGAACAGGAACACGCTATACTTGATCCCCATAAGACAGTGCTTGAAGAAATAATGGATCGCTATCCAAGATTATCAGAACAACAAGCAAGAAGCGTACTAGGTGCAGTTCTGCTTACTGGTGAGAATGTGTTCAAGCCTATTTCTGTTCTCAGCGGTGGCGAAAGGGCGAAGCTTTGCTTTGCCATAATGGCTCTCAATCGTGGAAATGTACTTGTGCTTGACGAGCCTACAAACCACCTTGACCTAAGCACAAAAGAAGTGCTGGAGGACGCTTTGGCAGAGTTTGGTGGAACGATAATCCTTGTATCTCATGACAGATATCTACTCAACAAGGTAGCAAGCAGGATAATAGAGATAAAGCATGATGAGGTGAACTCATACGAGGGCAACTTTGACGCATACAGCGAAGCGGTGAACGCTGCCCGTCAGCTCAAGATGCAGAGCGAAGCAGAGATAAAGCGGGCTGAAGAGGAAAAAGCGTACAAAGAAAACAAAGCAAGACAATATCGCAGTAAGGAACAGCGTGCCGCTGACGCTCAAAAACGCAACCGCATAAGAGAACTTGAAAAGGAGATCGAAGACACAGAAGTTCTGATATTTGAACTTGAAAATGCCATATCTGACCCTGAGATAGCTTCTGACTACAGCAAAATGAGCGAGAAATGCAAAGAGCTTGAAGAAGCTAAAACCGCCCTTGACCAGAAGATGGACGAGTGGGCTGAGCTTTCCGACCAGCTTTCATAAACAAATTTTCACAGAAACCACCCCTTATGAGTATAATGATACAGCACAGACTGACATTATACATAAGGGGTGTTTGTTTTGGAGATAAAAAGGCTGTCAGAGTATGAAATAAAAGCTATTCTCAACGAAAAGGATATGCGGATAATGAATATATCCTTTGAAGATTTGAGAAAAGCAACAAAAGAAGCAAAGATTTTTTATCTGAACTCATGTTTATACTCAAGGAGACAGGACTTATAAAAATATCCGAAGGAAATATTGAAGTTGATGTTGCTTTGACAAGTGAAGAAACAATAAACATATATTTTATACTACCTAAAAACGACAATCATCACACCACTGAACTTGCCATAATCAGCTACGATCCAAACGAGCTAATATCAAAAGCTACTGAAATACACAAAAAATACTCCGAAAAGATTATAAAAAGCAGTCTGTATCAGCTTCCTAGTGGTCATGCTCTAATCTTCACCATAGGATATGCACGCTCAACAGTTGCGAAAAAAGCTTTACTGAAAAGCTGTGCTACTGACAACGTGATTATAAACAAAATAAAGGAGTACAGCCCATTATTGAGCAGTACTCCTTTTGAAAAACTAAACTATTTCTCTTAGAAGCTTAACAGCCTCTGGCATATCGTTTGCCTTAAACGCATATGTTCCCGTTACTAAAGTGTCTGCACCCGACTCTTTAAGCAAACCGGCAGTTTCGAGATTTACGCCACCGTCAACCTGAAGTCTGATATCCCTTTCCGTCTGGTCAATTAGATATCTCACTTCGCTTATTTTTTCAAGAGTGTCAGGAATAAACTTTTGGCCGCCAAAACCTGGGTTTACTGTCATAACGAGTACCATATCAACAGATTTAAGAAATGGCTGGATCGCACTTACAGGTGTTGCAGGCTTAATGGAGATTCCTGCCTTTATCCCCCTCGAATGTATTTTGTCAATAACAGCTTGCGGATCATCAGCCGCCTCATAATGAAAAGTTATAAGGTCAGCTCCAAGATCTGCGTAGTTATCAATATATCTGATAGGATCACAAATCATGAGATGAACGTCTACTGGAACAGTTATGCTTTTGCCCACACTTTTCAAAAGCGGTTCGCCAAAACTTATATTTCTCACAAACATTCCGTCCATGACATCATAATGAATCCAGTCAACACCAGCGTCCTCAGCACGCTTTATCTCGAACGCAAGGTTTGAAAAGTCGCAGGCAAGCAGCGACGCAGAAACGATAATATCCAATTGAAAACCTCCGTTAATTCAATATTTTCCCACTTAATATTGTCCTATAATTTCAATTTCTATTATACAACACCACTGAGGCATTGTCAAGCTTGTTCGTCAAGAGTTAATGTATAAGCTGGAATAAATTCATCAAGAAAAACATTTGCTTCTGGAATATTCATTGCGACAATAGATTCAAGTGTAGATTTTTCAGCTGATGCAAAATCAGTATTTCCCATTTGTCTTTCTTCAAGGCACTTTATAAGTGCAGAAAGCTTATCAGCCGCTTTAACAAGAGTCCATGCTTCTTCTTCCTGTGGAGTTTTACAGAAAAGCGGCTCAAAGTCCTCTTTCAGATCATCAGGAAGATAAGACACCAGAGTATTTTTGGCTTTCTGCTCGATCTCATCATATGCGCCCTTTATCTCATGGCTGTAATATTTTATAGGCGTAGGCAAGTCACCTGTGATTATCTCGGTGACATCATGATACATAGCAAGCAGCGCACATCTCTCAGGAGAAACGTTTCCGCCAAATCGCTTATTTCGGATAAGTGCAAGCACATGTGCGATAAAAGCAACTTCAAGGGAATGCTCGCTAATATTCTCATTGATCGTGTTTCGCATAAGTGCCCAACGATTTATATATTTCATACGGGATATCACTGCAAAAAATTTACTTTCTGACATATCAACACTCCTAAACTATACACAAAAATCGGGACGATGCTTTTCATCGTCCCGAAAAATTTCTGATCTTATCTTACAATTGTAAGAAGAACACCAGCAGCAACGGCTGAACCGATAACGCCGGCAACATTAGGACCCATAGCGTGCATCAACAGATAGTTTGTAGGAACTTCCTGCTGACCGACCTTCTGAGAGATACGAGCCGCCATTGGAACGGCAGATACACCTGCTGAACCGATAAGAGGATTGATCTTGTGACCAGAAAGAACATACATAAGCTTACCAAGAAGTACGCCGCAGGCTGTACCAAGCGAGAATGCCACAACGCCAAGTGCCATAACTTCTGCAAACTGAATATTCATGATCTTATCTGCCTGTGTTGTTGCACCAACTGTTACGCCAAGGAAGATAGTGATGATGTTCATAAGCTCATTCTGAGCAGTCTTAACAAGTCTGTCGCAGACGCCACTCTCTTTAAGAAGGTTACCAAACATGAGCATACCAACCAGTGGAGCTGCTGAAGGAACCATGAGTGAGATAACGATAGTTACGAGGATAGGGAAAATAAGCTTTTCTACCTTAGAAACAGGTCTTAGCTGACCCATTACTACTGAACGCTCTTTCTTTGTTGTAAGAGCCTTCATGATAGGCGGCTGGATAATAGGAACAAGAGCCATGTATGTATAGGCTGCAAGTGCAATAGTACCAACGCCGATATTACTGTTTGAGGTAAGAAGTCTTGAAGATACATAGATAGATGTAGGGCCATCAGCACCGCCGATGATAGCGATAGAACCGCACTCAGCAGCACTCATGCCGAAGAGAGCCGCACCGATGAATGTAAAGAAGATACCGCCCTGTGCAGCAGCACCCATAAGAAAGCTCTTAGGGCTTGCGATCAGCGGACCAAAGTCTGTCATAGCACCGATTCCAAGGAATATGAGTGGTGGATAGATCTGAAGCTTAACGCCCATATAAAGAATATCCAACAGACCACCCTTTTGAAGTATCTGACCGTAATCTATATAGTGGTCATTGCCTGCAACCGTTTTATAGTTCCAGAAATCAGGATGATACATCTCAGCGTATGGCAGGTTTGTAAGCAGCATACCGAATGAGATAGGCAAAAGCAGAAGTGGCTCAAAGCCCTTTGCAATAGCCAGATACATAAATACGAATGAAATAAGTATCATTACGATATTTTTCCAGCCGCCGTCTACGAGGAAACCCGCAAAACCCGACTGTGACGCCAAAGACGCCATGGTATCAAGAAATGAATTAATTATTGACATCTATTATCACGTTCCTTTCACGTCAACTGCACTAAAATGGTCTTGTATTGTCTATTATGCCTGCGGTAGACCATGCAGGTCTTTGAGGCTTGGCAGTTTTAACGCTCTTAAGAACGAGCTTCTTGCCCTCTGCACTGCTCATAGCCGAAATTGCGGCCATGATAACAGCAACTGTTTCTTCTTCAATGCCGTCTTCTACAACAGGAGCAGCAGCCTTTATTGGCTCTGGCTTAGCAACAGCCTTTGCAGCTTCAGCAGCTTTTTTTGCCTCTTCAGCCTTTCTTGCAGCTCTGCTGTTGATAACGTCAAATATCTTGCCGTATATCGACACAAGCAGAATAAGCAGAACAAGTCCGATAAATACCACAACTATACCCGTGATAACGACAGAGGCAACAGTTCCAGCACCCAGATCTTTTTGGTCTGGACTGATCGTACTCTTTGCCGCAACCATCTGAGCTGCAGTGTTAAGAAAATTGATCATAAAAATTCTCCTTACTGTAAGTATAATAAAACTTAATATTATTATACACCAAAGCCACACAAATAGCAAGACTTTTTCCCACATTTTTTTCACAAAATTATCTCCAAGTCAACACCTATTTTTGTTATGATTTCTGATAAAAGTGCATAAATACGCAAAAAAACTTATATTTTAGGCACACTTGCAAATATCATGTTAAGATGTTATAATATCTTTACATAATAATGTTACGGAGATGATTTTTTGTCTGACAAATTTTTGAATTGGCTTGAGGAATTTACACCACATCTTATAGCGGCGGCTGTTATTTTTCTTTTAGGAATACTTCTTGACAAGCTTGTTTTGAAGGTCATGCACAAAGGTTTGAGCATGCGTCGAACAGACGTGACTATACATAAATTTCTCACATCTGTGGTACACACTGTATTGCTTATTATAATAATAGTAATGGCACTTTCTGCACTTCAAGTACCTATGTCATCAATAGTCGCAACTATCGGTGCAGCAGGTCTTGCTATCGGTCTTGCTCTTCAAAACAGTCTTTCAAACGTCGCAGGCGGCTTTATCATACTTTTTTCAAAGCCTTTTAAATGCGGTGATTATGTAAAAATAGGCGACTCAGAGGGAACTGTTGACGCTATCTCTATACTTTACACCACCCTAAAGACCCTTGAGAATAAGATGATATTTATACCAAACGGAGTTGTTTCACAATCAACTATTACAAATATAACTGCTGACGACAAACGTCGCCTTGAACTGAAATTCTCTATCAGCTACAATGACGACCACAACAAGGCAATGGCTATTCTTAGAGAAATGCTCAATGATGAGCCAAGGGTAATAAACGAGCCTGACAAGCCGCTTGTGGCTGTCTGCGAGCATGGCGCAAGCGCTATAATCCTTATCATGCGTGTATGGATACCGACCGATGCTTACTGGGAGATACGATACAAATTTCTCAAAGAGGCAAAGGAACGCTTTGACGCAAACGGCATTTCCATACCATTCGACCAACTTGACGTACATATATCAAAATAACAAAAGTCCGCAGACGAGCATCTGCGGACTTTTTACCTCATATCTTCCCTGTTCTTATATAAAAATCTGTTCACATCAATACTGTCTGCAATTGGCAGCTTGGTTTTGTCACAGTATGTTTTTTCAAGACTTTCAAGCTTCTCTGCTATTCTAAGCTGACCGTCAAGCGCACTTTTTATACACTCCGCAAAAGGACTTCCGCATAGATCACTGTAGGTCTGACAAAACTCCTTTGAATACGCCTTGACAAAAAATCTTGCTTCTTTTATTATATTTCCGTCAGTTACCATTGTTATCCTCCAAACTTGTGAGCAACCCTGAACGCTGATTTTTCAAAGCCGCTGTAAGCTTTTGCATATCTTCCTTTAGCTGCGGCTCTTTTATCTCACTCACATAATGCTCAAACCTGTCTATCATGCAGTTTTCAGACACGATAAGTCTTTTTATCGCTGCAAACTGTTCCTCAGTTATCATAAAGACCGCCTCCCGATATTATTATACCGAAGGCGGCCTGTTTTATTCTTTGTGTTTTTCATCGAGCAAGGTGGTGGCGATAGCTGCACAAAAGACGTTTTTTGCACCCATATTCTTTAGCAGTCCGCTGCACACGTTAAGCGTTGAACCTGTTGTGTAAACATCATCAAATAGCAGTATATTTTTGCCTTTTATGTCTGCATGGTCAGGCAGTGAGAAATATATCTCCTCTGCGTGCGTTTTACGCTCGGCGGCTGTGAGAGTATGCTGTTCTGCGGTATCCCTTGTCCGTCCAAGCAGACGATGATCTTCTCTTATCCCAAGCTCCATAGCCGTAAAGTGTGCAAGCTTTTGTGCCTGATCATATCCCCTTTTACGGCGTTTTGATCTGTGCATTGGCACTGATGTGATGATATCCGCCTGCTGTGAGATACCATTTTCTCTTAGCACATTACCCAGAAACTTCGCAGAATATTCTGCAAAATTAAGCTGTCTGTCGTCTTTAAGCTGATGTATTGCTTTCACGCAGATATCCTCATATCTCATAAGAGTATAAATGCTATCAAAATGTAGTGAATCATGATCCAGGCACTTATCCTTGCCGCACTTTTCACACAATATTTTTTTATGAAAAGGCAGCTTACATTCACAATTTTTGCACAAAAGCTCGTCCCATTTTATAAAACTTCCACATATAGGACAACGATTAGGATAAACAAAATCAAGCAGAAATTTATATATCAAGCGTCTGCTGACCACTGTCATCACCCTCTACAAGCTCCATTAGCATATTTTTAAGCGCAGTATACCTCAAAGTGCGTTTATTATTATCTATCATAAAATCAACACGCTTTTTCGAGCCAACTATTATAAGCATTCTTTTGGCTCTTGTCACAGCTGTATAAAGCAGATTTCTGTAATAAAGCTTGTCAAATCCACCGAATACAGTGAGAATGACAACATCAAACTCAGAACCTTGGCTTTTATGCACTGTTATGGCATAGGCAAGCTCCAGATTATCCAGCATTTGCTTGTCATAGACAGCTATTCTGCCCTCAAAATCTATAGTCACAGTTTTAGTATCTTGTTCACTGCAATTATTATGCCTATATCGCCGTTAAAAATGCCTGCGCCACTTTCGGTCTTGTCCTCGGTTATATACTTTTTCCAAAGAATTTCATAATCATTCTTGGTCTGCATGACCTTGTCACCTTTTCTGAAAGTATAAACAGGGGTCTTGACCTCTGATTTTCCTGCGGCAGGAGGATTAAGCTCCTGCTGTAGACGCTTGTTTAGCTCCACAGTACCCGCAGGACCTTTACGTGTAGGCGAAAGCACCTGAATGTCGTCTATGGGCGAGTAATCGTAGGCTTTTGGCAGCCTTGTTTTGCAAAGCTCCACCACAAGATCCTGAAGTTCTCCATATTCAAGCCGTTGCATAAAAAAGAAATCCTTATCCTTGCTGGCTAGGTCGATATGCTCGCCGTTTACTATCTTATGGGCGTTCATAACAATCTCAGACTCCTGTGCCTGTCTGAAAATCTCTTTTAGTGTTACAACAGACATTACTCCGCTGTCAATAATATCCTTTAACACATTTCCTGCACCTACTGACGGAAGCTGATCGCTGTCCCCCACCAGAACGAGCTTGCAGGTAACGCTTATGGCTCTCAAAACGGCTTCAAAAAGGCAGGAATCCACCATGGACATCTCGTCGATTATCAAAGCGTCACAATCGAGAAGATTGTTTTCATCATGTATAAACGCAAGTGTGTCACCGCTTGTATGCTTCACTTCAAGAAGCCTATGGATAGTTTTTGCGTCAAATCCCGTAAGGTCAGAAAGCCTTTTGGCGGCTCTGCCTGTTGGTGCACATATCATAACGTTAAGCCCTTGCTGCTGATAAAGAGAAATTATAGCGTTGAGCGTTGTGGTCTTTCCTGTACCCGGTCCTCCCGTCAGCACAAGAAAACCCTTTGACAGTGCAAGATTTATGGCTTCACGCTGTATTTTTTCATATTGTATGCCATTATTTTCCTCTTCAAGATCAATTACTTCGGAAAAATCTATCTTATTGTCATAAGAGATCTGCCTCATTATGGCAAGTCGCCTTGCTATGTAGTCCTCAGCTTTGTAAAAATCTGCAAGCATAACAAAACGTCTGCCATGCTTATCGTAATAGTAGAGGTTTTCCTCCTCAGTTTCATGCTCGATTACTTTTTTTATAAGCTTTTCATCAACATCAAGATAACTCACCGCTGTTTTCACAAGACTGTCTAAAGGCAGGCAGGTATGACCTTGGTCAGCGTTTTGTCTTAGGATATATGTAATACCTGCCTTTATCCTGCACTCGCTGTCAGCAGGGATATCAGACTTTGCCGCAACTGCGTCCGCACGGGAAAATGACAGATCGACGCCCTGAATACAAAGCACATAAGGGTTTGATTTTATAATCTGCTCGGCAGTGTTGCCCCAACGCTTCCACGCCTTTATGCCATAAGAAGTTTCTATCTCGAATTTGTTAAGATATGACATAAGAGACCTTGCGGCAAAAGTGGTTTTGAACTCCTGAGATATTTTTTCCGCTTTTTTCACTGTTATCCCGTCTATCTCCGTGAGCCTGTCGGGAGTATTTTCTATTATGTCAAGGGTATCGTCCCCGAACTTGTTCACAAGCTTTTTTGCAAGTACAGGTCCTACGCCTGATATAGCACCGCTTGCAAGATAACGCTGGATCGCCGCAGAGGTAGTAGGCAAAGAACGCTCAAAGATATGAACCTTGAACTGCTCGCCGAACTTCTGATGTGAAGTGAACTCCCCTGTTACAACGAGATCTTCGCCCTCCTCAACGTCACCCATTTCGCCAACAACTGTGACAAGGTCATTGTCACAGTTAAGCATAAGCACACAGAAGCCTGTGTCCTCACTTTTAAATATTATGCTGTCAACCTCACCCTTGAGGGTCTTTAAATCTTCCATATTATTCTCCGAATGATCTATTTTTCATGGCATTTCAGCTCTCTGCGCTTGATAAAATCTGCAAGTTCAGTTATATCAACACAGTGAACGATGCTATAGTCCTGTTCCAAACGTTTTGAAACATAATTTATCTCGCTTTTGTCAAGCTGAACGAGGATTATTTCTCTTCCATAATATTCAGGCTGAAAAAACTCCTCCCAATAACAGCTTTTAACCATATGTTCAAGCTCATGTGTATTCTTTTTGCATGGGATAAGCAAATATCCTCCACGCTTGCCAACATTTCGCACCTTATACCATTTCACCCAAAACCAAATAACGACCGCCAGCACAAGAGCCAGAAGAAGTATAAGATTCAACACAAGATCACCTCCACATATTATTAGTACATTTTATGCGGAAAGCAGATTTTGTGTCATATGATTCATTTTACACCTTTTTGACGAAAAAAGCAAGATTTTTATGCAAAACAAAAAAGCTGCCCCGAAGGACAGCTTGAATTATTTACTTTATCTCAACTGAAGCAGCCCAATCCTTGAACTTATCTTCATACTTTGACTTATTTTTCTGCTCGCAGAGAAAATCAAAAATGTAGTAGCCACCGTTGCCCTCTGTTATAGAACTCATGCCGTAATAATGTTTATCTCCTATGCTCTGGGTATAATAAATATATTTTGAATCCCTGCCTGTTATTTTTAAAGTAGTTGTGCCGTTTTCAAGAAAAAAATCAAAGATATCAGAAGCAGATTCACCCTTGCCATAGCCGTAAAGTGCCAAATCAGAATATGAAAGCTTAACAGCGTTTATGCCCACCTCGTTGTTGGAGAAGTTATCAAGGGCATACAGATTTGTACTGCTGGATTTCTCAATATCCGCAGGAGCGGTCATTGTATATCCCGTACCCTGCAATGTTTTTGTAGCTGTGTTTTTGTAAAAATATCTCACGCCGAAAGCCACCAAGAACGCAAGGATAAACACAAGAACTGACATCAAGGGCTTTGGTATACCCTTTTTAGCAGATGTAACCGGCGCTATCTTATAAGGCTCATATGCACTGCCATAAGGCGTCTGAGCATTGCCATTCTGCGGAGGCGGATAACTCTGCTGAGCGTAGCCGTTCTGTGGCTGACCATAAGATTGCTGACCCTGAGCATAATTCTGCTGAGGTACTGCATTCACAGGTTGTGTTCCTGTTGTGTTACGCTTGCCAAAGCCAACATTCTCACCAAGGTTTGATGTGTCGATAGAATCCATATAACCGCTTGTTTCAGACTTCACAGCCGACCCACAATTAGGACAAAAAGCGTCAGTATCACTGATCTTTGCCGAACAAATAGGACATTTCATATTCTTTTCTCCCTCATATAATTTATGCTTTTATTCTAACATATGCTGTTTATTATGTCAATAATTTAACAAATCGTTTTTATAAATTTTGTATTAATTGATATGGATAGTGCTTGCCCACTTTTCAAATTTCGGGTCATAGAAATCCTTTTCATCAGCCTTACAGCCAAAAACAAACCAATAATATTTATAACCTGACTTTTTGCATATAGCATAGTTATAAACTTCGTCGCCCGTTTTTGCACGATAGGTCATTTTAAGCTTGTTACCACTAGCATACACTTCTTTATAGCTACTTCCAAACTGACTTTTTAAATTGCCTTTCATGTAGGTAATAAACAGCTCCTCAGTAAGAATGTCCGTTGTTTCGCCTGCTAGCGAAGAGTAATCGAGTATCATATACTGAAAATCAGTGTCGATATTTGCATACTTGCCGTTGGCTTTTACTGTTCCGTCACTGCTCTGAGCCGCATAATCTGTTGTGGTTGCCTTTTCAAGTGACCTTGGCAGTTCAACGCTAAAGTTCTCCTCTCTAATGGTATGGGTTGAAACATTGCGATAGTACCAATATCCAAAACCGATAGCTGCGCCCACAAACAATGCCAGCAAAAGGATAAGCACCTTTTTGCCTATAGACATATCCTTTTTGACCGCTCTGACACTGCTGTTAAGACCATTGTCGAAGCTGTTGTTAAAACTGTTGTTGCAGTTATTGCCATACCTCGGCTGAGCCGAATTTACCCCTGTCATTTCAATAACTCTTGTGCCACAATTCTGACAGCAAACGCTGTTAGGCAGAATATCGCACCCGCATACTGTACATCTCATAAAGATACCCCCTATAAAAATTTATTACTTTTATATTAACACACTTCTTCTTTTTTGTCAACAAAAAAAAGCGGACAGCACATAGCCGCCCGCTCTTAAAAACTTATTACTTAGCGTTCTTCTTAGCTTCGATATCAGCAAGAGCGTCTTTTCTTGAAAGATTGATCCTGCCCTGATCGTCGATCTCCATTACCTTAACAACGATCTCGTCGCCAACAGAAACAACGTCCTCCACCTTTTCTACTCTTGATTTGTCAAGCTTAGAAATGTGTACCAAACCGTCCTTACCAGGAGCTATCTCAACGAAAGCACCAAAGTTCATGATCTTTACTACCTTACCTCTGTAGATAGCACCTATCTCAGGGTCATTAGCGATAGTATTGATGATATTGATTGCCTGTTCAGCCTTTTCCTTGTCGATACCTGAAACGAATACGCTGCCGTCCTCAGATATGTCTATCTTAACGTCACACTCAGCAGAGATCTTCTGAATTACCTTTCCGCCTGAACCGATAACTTCTCTGATCTTGTCAACCGGTACCTTTGTTGCCAGCATCTTAGGTGCCCACTTGCTTACCTCAGCACGAGGAGCAGGGATAGCCTTGAGCATTATCTCATCAAGAATGTACATTCTTGCTTTTCTTGTCTTTTCAAAAGCACTTGCGATTATCTCAGGTGTCAGACCGTCGACCTTGATATCCACCTGAATAGCTGTGATACCGTTCTTTGTACCGCCTACCTTAAAGTCCATATCGCCGTAGAAGTCCTCAAGACCCTGAATGTCTACCATAGTCATCCAGCTGCCGTCCTCCTTAGTGATAAGACCGCATGAAATACCTGCAACAGGCTCTTTGATAGGAACGCCTGCGTCCATAAGTGCAAGTGTAGAACCACAGATAGAACCCTGTGATGTAGAACCGTTTGAAGAAAGCACCTCAGATACGCATCTGATAGCATATGGGAATTCTTCAACAGAAGGGATAACCGGAACGAGTGCTCTCTCAGCAAGTGCACCGTGACCTATCTCTCTTCTTCCAGGGCCTCTTGAAGGTCTTGTTTCACCAACAGAATATGAAGGGAAATTGTACTGGTGCATATATCTCTTGGAAGTTTCCTCGTCGATACCGTCAAGCTTCTGAGCGTCTGAAACAGGGCCAAGTGTTGCGATAGTCATTACCTGTGTCTGACCTCTTGTGAAGATACCTGAACCGTGTACTCTTGGGAGAACGCCAACTTCTGCGGCAAGTGGTCTTATCTCATCTATACCTCTGCCGTCAACACGCTTGCCCTCATAGAGCCAGTTTCTAACTATCTTCTTCTGGAGCTTATACATAACTTCGTCAAGAACAGCAGTGTTATCCTCGCACTGCTCGTCGAACTTCTCGTGAACAGCGTCGATTATTGGCTGGAGTCTTGCGTCTCTTACATTCTTATCATCTGTATCAAGAGCAACCTTTACCTGCTCGCCTACCATTGCTTCAACAGCGTCGAACAGATCGTGGTCAACTTCCATTGACTCAAACTCAAACTTAGGTTTACCGATCTGAGCCTTGATATCGTTGATGAAAGCTACCATTTTCTTTATCTCTTCATGACCTGTCATGATAGCCTTGAGCATAAGGTCATCAGGGATCTGGTCTGCACCTGCTTCGATCATAACTATCTTTTCAGCAGAGCCTGCAACTGTAAGGTTAAGTCTGTTCTTAGCTCTCTGCTCAAGAGTTGGGTTGAGCACCAGCTCGCCGTCAACGTAACCTACGTTGATAGATGCAACTGGGCCGTTCCAAGGGATATCAGAGATAGAAAGTGCAATAGATGTAGCTATCATACCTGTGATCTCAGGTGAGTTGTCAGGGTCAACAGAAAGAACTGTCATAACAACTGAAACGTCATTTCTCATATCCTTTGGGAAAAGAGGTCTGATAGGTCTGTCTACACATCTTGAAGCAAGGATAGCCTTGTCAGAAGCCTTGCCTTCTCTCTTTGTGAAAGAACCTGGTATTCTGCCTACTGCATACATTTTCTCCTCAAAGTCAACTGAAAGTGGGAAAAAGTCAACACCCTCTCTTGGCTTTGCGGAAGCTGTAACGTTAGCCATTACGACCGTTTCACCGTATCTTACCCAGCAAGAGCCGTTAGCAAGTCCGCAGGTCTTACCTGTTTCAACTACTACAGGTCTGCCTGCATATGTCGTTTCAAAAGTTTTGAAATTCTCAAACATTGTCTTTCCTCCATTTTAGAAATTTAGTTTTTTCTGTATGGTGAAAGCATTAGCAATAAACAGGACATACGAGCTTCATACATTCTGTTTAATGCTAAGTTACCTTTCACCTACAGTTCAAATAAACACCAAAAGGCAGTGGCAATAAATGCCTCTGCCTTGATGTCAGTTACATGATTACTTACGGATACCCAGCTTTTCGATAGTAGCTCTATATCTTTCGATATCCTTCTTCTTGAGGTAGTTGAGAAGATTTCTTCTCTTACCGATCATCTTGAACAGACCGCTTCTTGAGTGGTTGTCCTTCTTGTGTGTCTTAAGATGTTCTGTAAGGTCGCTGATTCTCTTTGTAAGGATAGCGATCTGCACCTCAGGTGAACCTGTGTCTGTTTCGTGAGTTCTGTTAGCTTCGATAACAGCTGTCTTTTCGTCTTTTCTAAGCATTTTTTTGTACCTCTTTCGTTAAAATATTTCCGATGTAAAAGAATATGGCAGGTAACTTTCCCACTTACGGGCGTGACCCATATTCTGTTGCATGGATATGTTGCAGTAAGCAACTCATATATTATACATTATTTCAGACAAATTGTAAATAGTCTTAACAGAAATTTTACAACTATTCTATGCCGTGATGAGCCTTGCCTGCTGTGAGTGTGTTTCTCATAAGCATTGCAATGGTCATAGGGCCAACTCCGCCCGGAACAGGTGTGATAAATGAAGCCTTATCCTTGCAGTCCTCAAAATCAACGTCACCGCAAAGCTTGCCGTTTTCATCACGATCCATACCAACGTCGATAACTACTGCGCCCTCCTTGATATAATCAGCGGTTATCATCTTTGGTCTGCCAACAGCCGCAACTAGGATATCTGCTCTCTGGCAAACTTCTTTAAGATCTTTTGTCTTTGAATGGCAGATAGTAACAGTGCCGTTATTATGCAAGAGCAACATAGCCTGTGGCTTACCAACGATATTGCTTCTGCCAACCACTACGCACTCCTTGCCTGCAATGTCAGTGCCTGTTGACTTGATAAGCTCCATAACGCCGGCAGGTGTGCATGGAAGAAAGCTATAGTCGCCTATCATTATTTTGCCCACATTTACAGGGTGGAAAGCGTCAACGTCCTTGTCAGGTCTGATGTTATTTATTATCACTTTATCGTCAAGGTGCTTTGGCAGTGGGAGCTGAACGAGTATTCCGTCCACTTTGTCGTCATTATTGAGCTTTTTGACAAGGTCGAGAAGCTCTTCTTCTGTTGTTTCCGCAGGGAGAGCATACTTGAATGAATTAAAGCCCACAGTTTCGCAAGCCTTTTCCTTGTTTCTTACATAGACCTGTGAAGCAGGGTCATCACCTACGATGACCACTGCAAGACCTATCTCTATGCCCTGCTCTTTAAGCTTCTCTGTTTCAAGTCTTATTTCTTCCTTGACCTTGGCTGATACTGCCTTGCCGTCAATTATCTGTCCCATTTATTCTTCCTCCGTATCCTTTTCATCTGTATCTTTTACTTCGCTGTCCTCGTCGTTATCGTCACCAAGGATAGACTTATACTCTGTCTCGGCTTTGGTGTGTGACTCCTTGTCCTTTTCCTCGGCTTCTTTAAGCTTGTCTTTTTGAGCCTGCTTGCCGAATTTTTCGTCATATTCTTTTTGAAGCTCAATAAAGCTTTCGCCCTTATCTTTAGCCTCTTTTATCTTATGTTTAAGCTCTTTCTTTTCCTGCTGCATATCATTATAGCTGTTATACTGCTCAAGCTGAGCCTTTGAAAGCTCAGTGTCAACGAACAGTTTATAGTCGCTGTTTCTCTTTGTGATACCTCTGAACACGATTATAAGTACAAGTGAAGCAAGAACACAAGTGCCTGCAACAAGCTGTGATACTCTTATGTTTCCAAGATAGAGCGAATCTGTTCTCAGACCCTCGATGAAAAATCTTCCCAGACCGTACAAGCCTGTGTACATAAGGAATACTTCGCCGTCAAACTTGCGGTGTTTAAGATAGAAATGCAGGATTATAAATCCAATAAGACACCAAATAGATTCATAAAGGAAGCATGGGTGGATAGGGTCAAGAGCCGACACTTTGCCGCCAAGCTCGTCATAATGATTTGAGATATATTCCATTGTGGTGTTGCTTATCATGCCCCAAGGAAGCTTTGTATTTGCACCGAAGGCCTCCTGATTGAAGAAGTTGCCCCAGCGTCCGATACACTGACCGATAAGAAAGCACGGTGCGACCACGTCAAGAAGTGCAGTAAGCTTCAGCTTTCTTATTTTTGCGATTATTCCACCTACAAGTATCGCACCGATAAGTCCGCCGTAGATAGCAAGACCTCCGTCACGAATATCGAAAAACTCTGAGAATTTCATGCCCTCTGTATTAAATATGATATAATAAAATCTTGCGCCAAAGATAGCTCCAATAAGTCCGCCGATAACGGAATCTGTCGCTCTGTCAGGGTCGATGCCTACGGTCTTCATTCTTCTGAAGCCGTATATCATCGCAAGAAGAATACCGATGGTTATTAAAAAACCATACCAATATATCTTGAAATTCGTACCTGGCACTGTAAAAAGCACTCTGTCGATATCAATACCCTCTTTGAAGATATTGTCACCCTTTCCGAAATTGGGGAAATAAACTCTGTTTGGAAACTCTCTGAGTTTTTCCCTTATTGCGTCATTTGCCGAAGAGTCGGCAAGAAACTGCAATGCTGTCATAAATTTATCATTCCTTTCACTGAGTCTGTGGCTCAAAATACCTACTTATTATCCACCACGGAGATAGACGACTTTTCAGGGTCGAACATTTCTCTTACGGCGTTTTCGCAATCCTCCACAGTCATTTCTGCAAGCACCTGTGCTTCATAGAAAGCGTCCGAGTTTTCAAAATAGCTTTCTGCAAGATAATCTGCTGCTCTTTCAGGATTATTCATTCCTTTTACTATTTCGCCGTACATAGAACGCTTTATCATATCAAACTGCGACTTGTCAAAGCCCTCTGTCTTTACACGTTCTATCTCCGCTAGATAACGGCGATAAAGCTCTTCGGGGTCATGGGATTCACCTGATATTATTGGAGAGAATACTCCGCCGCTTGTGAACACTTCGACACCGAACTGCGAATTTATCAGTCCGTCATCAAAAAGCTGTTTATAAAGTGGCGAAGACGAGCCTATAAGCAGATGAAGCGCAACTGACGCTGTTCCAGCCTTTTTGAAAAGTTCTCTGCCCTCATAAGGCTTGCACTTGAAGCCGATATTGAAAAGTGGCAGACCCACAGGGAAGCTCTGAAATATCTTTTTCTGCGCTACATTCTCAGGTTCATCAGGAAGCTTTGTTTCAGCTCCATATTCTCGCATGGCTTCAACATTTTATCGCATATTTCCATGACCTTATCCTCGTCAACGTTTCCCGCAATGGCAAGGACCATGTTGTGAAGATTATAGAAAGTGTAGTAACACTTATAAAGAAGATCAGGGGTTATCTCAGCAATAGTATCAACAGTTCCTGCAATATCTATCTTTATAGGGTGATTTACATACATTGCTCTCAGCAGATTATAAAAGCACTGTCTTTCAGGAGAATCTGCACACATTTTTATCTCCTGACCGATTATACCCTGCTCTTTGGCTACAGACTGCTCTGTAAAATATGGCTTCTGAACAAAGTCAAGAAGTATTTCAAGAGAATCCTCCCAGTTTTCCGAGCAACTGAACGTATATGCCGTTTCATCAAAAGACGTGAAAGCGTTTGCGTTGGCACCAGTTTTTGCATATAAGTCAAAAACATCTGTGTCCTCGTTTTCAAAAAGCTTATGCTCCAAAAAGTGAGCAATGCCCTCAGGCACAGTGATGAAATCTTTGCTGTCCTTGGTCTTGAAACAGTTGTAAATTGAGCCGTACTTTGTGGCAAATATGGCTTCTGTAGTTGTGAAGCCCTCCATTTTCCACACAAGCACGTCAAGTCCTGACGGGTGATGAAAAACGCTGTAGCTCTCGCCCAGTCGCTCGCTCTTTACGATCTCCTTATTCATCACAGTCCTCCTCTTCCTCGCCCCTGATCACGAAAACAGTATCAGGCCTAAAGGTCTTTGCACAGCTATTATGTCCTCACGGGTAAGCTTTGCTATCCGCTCGTTTATCTCCTCAGGGGTGAAAGCCGTGTTTCGTGTATTCTGTGCCGCATACCAACCCATGATATCATATATGCTGTCATAGTTCGACTTGAAGCCGCCGCAAAGAGATTTCTTTGTGTTTTCAAGCTCCTCATCTGTAAAGTCACCATTACATATGGCTTCGAGCTGTTCTTCGATAGCTTTTTTTGCCTTTTCTATGTTACAGCTTTCAACGCCACTATCGATAAAAAGAGTGCCCTTTCTGTCGACATATGCGGAAGAACAATAATAGCAAAGGCTGAGCTTTTCTCTCACATTTGCAAAAAGCTTTGAAAAAGGCGTAGCCCCGAGAAGCATACAGAAAAGCTTTGCGGTGTAGATATCCTCATAATCAGACTTGAATGCCATGACCATTTTGCTTTGGCTTACCTGCATTTTAAGCTCTCTATAAACAGGCTCTGCCTTTGCAGGTGAATTGTGTCTGTAGTCTATCTTCTCCACAGGCGAAACTCTTTCGAGGGCAGCCATTTCATCTCTTATAAGCTTTTCCGCAGCAGCCGTGTTTCCACCGCCTGATATGGTTATCTCTATCTTTGCACTTTCAAGAAGCTTTTTGTGTTGTCTTAACAAATCCTCCTGAGTTATGTTCTCAGCAAGATCCACAGTTCCGATTGCAGACACAGCCGCAGGCTCGCCCTCAAAGATAAGCTTTTTAGCCTGCAAAAGTGCATAGCCACGCTTGTCATTGACAGTGGCAACAATAGCGTCGATAAGCTCCTGCTTTCTCAAAGTAAAATACTTCTCACAGAACTTTCCGTCAACAAGGTGAGGTCTTATCAGACAATTGAGAAGCTGTCTTACAACCTGAACGGATATTACTTCACCGTCTATAGTATAATCGTCACCAATAAAGCTCGCAGACAGACCGACAGACTGATAATCGCCTATGGTACCACAGTTGGTGCCGATACTTGAGCCGTAAAGCCCTGTGAGTGTAGATGTAAGCTTTGTTCGTGAAGGTATCTCTGCATTTGATGTCACAAGCACTGTTTGAAGCATTGCATTTACGCAGGCTGTTTTTTCGTTCAGCGGTGATATAAATGCTATTTTCACGCAGTTTGACTTGAATTTCTTGTCATATATTCTTGTAAGAGATATCCCTCTGCCGAGTTCTTCCCTACTATAAGATACAGCCATTTGATTACTCCTTCAAGCGTTTTCACGCTAAAATTTTTCGTGATAACACGATAATAATAATATAGTATATCACATTCCTGTGCAGATTTCCATACTTTTCACAAGAATTTCATAAATACACTTATTCTATTACCGTATAAATGAAATTTTCCCAGTGAAGCATTGTTCCCTCGTCTGTTTCGTCAGGCAAAAGCGCTCTTGCCATAAGAAGATCTTCGCCTGTGTCCACATTGAGAAGATGTGCATAATCGCCGTCAATTTTTGTTACCTTATATGTTCTTGGCTCCATTTTTATTCTCCTTTTCTGTCCATAAATACCACGTTTTCAGCACCCAGTCTGTTTTCAAGTTCGACAAGCAGTTCAGGACACATTTTCACAGCATGAACAGACTTTATGCCTGTCATTTTGCGTATATCGCTGAAAAATACCGCAAACTTTGAACCAGACTGTGCTCTGAATTTCTCGGCTATAGTTCTAACAGCTTTATGCCCTCTGCATCTCTTGAAACAAGCCTTACGCAAATATCCCTTTGAAGCTGTAATGAGCAAAATCTATCGACAGGCTCGAGCATATCCGCAAGTATCTTAGGTTCTTCCTCCTCCTTGCAGGATATCTTGCCTTTGACGTGTAGAAGCGCTCTGTCTTTTATAAGGCCTCCCATAGTTTGAAAAACTGACGGAAAAACCACTATCTCTAATGTTCCGAACTTGTCTTCAAGCTCCACAAAGCACATCATATCGCCTTTTTTGGTCTTTAGCATTTTTCTGCCCCTGACCATTCCTGCATAGTCTACTTCCGCCCCATCAGCGAAACGTTTATCAGCCATTCCGCCCTCGTCTGTACAGGCTTTTATGAGCTGTGCAGAGGTGACGCACCTTGTGGCTGAGATCACACACTCAAAGCGGTCTATAGGGTGGGCGGATATATACATACCAAGAGCTTCATGCTCAAATTCAAGAAGCTGCTGTTCGTCAAACTCGCCGCAGCGTTCTATCTTCTTTTCCATTGGCAAAGCAGCACCCATACCAAACAAATCAAGTTGACCCTCGATCACACTTCCGTCTGACCGAGTTACGCTTTTCATTATGTCCTCGCAGGCATTGAGATGTTCACGTCTGGTGTATCCAAAACCGTCAAAAGCTCCACTCTTTATAAGTGCTTCCACTGTTCTCAGGTGGATATCTCTGCCCGAAACTCGTGTACAAAAGTCTTGAAGCGAACGAAACGCTCCACCTGATTTACGCTCAGAAACTATCCTGTCGATAGCCCCCTCACCAAGCGACTTAACCGCAAGAAGTGCAAAGCGTATTCCCTCAGGCTCTGCCACAAAACCGCTTTCGCTCTTATTTATATCCAGCGGCAATATCTTCACACCGTTTTTGCTCACGTCTGCAATATAACCGTAAAGCTTATCGGTGCTGTCAAGAAGCGTGATAGTCATAAGTGCCGCCATGTATTCTTTATAGAAATGACATTTTAAATACGCTGTCTGATATGCGATAGTTGCATAAGCCGCCGCATGGGATTTGTTAAAGGCATAGCTTGCAAAAGAGGTCATTTCGTCAAATATCTCATTGGCAACATTAACGGGCACACCGTTTGCCACTGCACCACAGCACTGCCCTTTCTCACCGTAGATAAACGCTTTTCGCTCGTTTTCCAAAACAGCCGCTTTCTTTTTAGCCATTGCTCGCCTTACGATATCCGCTCTGCCGTATGAATATCCTGCGAGCGTGCGGAATATCTGCATTACCTGCTCCTGATAAACTATACAGCCGTATGTCACTTCAAGTATGCCTTTGAGCAATGGGTGCTTATACACTATCCTGTCAGGTTCATGGCGGTTTCTGATATATGTTGGGATCGAGTCCATAGGTCCTGGGCGGTAAAGAGAGATAACAGCGATAAGGTCCTCTATTCTTTCAGGGCGAAGCTTCATGACCGTTGCGGTCATTCCTGCACTTTCAAACTGGAAAACGCCCTCCGTTTTGCCCTGTGACAGCATTTCATATACCTTCTTGTCATCAAGAGGTATCTTCTCCAAGTCAAAATCAGGGTGAGTTTCTATCACCTGCTTTCGGCAGTGGTCTATAATGGTAAGGTTGCGGAGTCCGAGAAAATCAATTTTAAGAAGTCCCAATCGTTCAAGCACTGTCATTGTATACTGTGTGGAAACTTGTCCGTCACGAGAATAGAGCGGCACATAAAAATCCACAGGCTCTTTTGTGATAACAACGCCTGCTGCGTGGGTAGATACATTTCGTGGCATACCCTCGACGCTCATGGCAATATCAAGAAGTTGTCGTATCTTCATATCAGTCTTATAGAGAGAACTAAGCTCAGGTATATTCTCAATGGAATATTTAAGCGGCTGACCTCTAGGTATTTTCTTTGCAAGCATATCTCCTGTCTGATAAGGCAGACCCATTGCTCTTGCCACATCTCTCACTGCCTGCTTTGCTGCAAGCGTACCAAAGGTCGCAATCTGCGCCACATGGTCAGAGCCGTATTTCTCCACAACGTAATCAATAACACGCTGTCTGCCTTCCATGCAGAAATCTATATCAAAGTCAGGCATAGAAACTCTTTCGGGATTGAGAAAACGTTCAAAAAGCAGATCATATTTCAGCGGGTCTATACCCGTTATGCCTATGCAATAAGCACACAGACTTCCTGCACCTGAACCACGTCCGCAGCCAACAGGTATACCGTGGGTCTTTGCATAGTGAACAAAATCCCATACTATAAGATAATAGTCAGTATATCCCATTCTCGTTATAACGTCAAGCTCATAGTCAACACGTTTCAAAGCCTCTTTTGTAGGATTTTCATAACGTTTATAAAGCCCTTTCATGCACATATCACGAAGAAACTTTTCGTTATCTGAAACACCGTCTATATGGAAATACGGAAGCTTTGTTTTGCCAAACTCAAAGCTTACATTACATCTGTCAGCTATCTTTACTGTATTCTCCAGCGACTCAGGCTGAGAGGGAAAAAGCTCCGCCATTTCTTCTGCTGACTTTACATAAAACTCGTTTGTCGGAAATTCAAGCCTGCTTGGGTCGTCTAGCGTCGTGCCTGTTGAGATACACATTAGCACACGTTGCGCATTAGCGTCTGAACGTCTGAGATAGTGTGCGTCATTAGTGCAGACCATCGGTATTCCTGTTTCTCGTGAAAGCTTTATAAGCATAGGCAATATTCTCTGCTGGTCTGCAAACTTATGATTTTGAAGCTCTATAAAGTAATTATCCCTGCCAAATATAGCACGATATTTAAGAGCAGTCTGCTTTGCAGCCTCATAATCGCCATTGGTAAGCTTTCTGGGTATCTCACCCGCAAGACAAGCCGACAGACAGATAAGCCCATTATGGTATTTTTCAAGCAATTCAACATCTACTCTCGGTTTGCTGTAAAAGCCCTCTGTATATGCCGCCGACACAAGCTTTATAAGATTTTGATAACCCTCGTTGTTTTCGCACAGAAGCACAAGGTGGTAAGGCGAACTGTCTATTTTCGCTAGCTTGTCAAATCGTGTTCTTGGTGCAACATACACCTCACAGCCTATTATAGGCTTTATTCCATGAGCAAGGCACTCGTTGTAAAACTCCACTGCCGCAAACATATTTCCATGGTCTGTGACCGCAACTGCTTTCTGTCCAAGCTCCTTTACACGCAAAACAAGCTCCTTGATACGGCAGGCGCCGTCAAGGAGCGAATATTCACTATGAAGATGTAGATGTACAAACTCAGGCATTTTTATTCCTCTTTCAGTGC
Organism: Ruminococcus sp. AM31-15AC; assembly: GCF_003462045.1. Classification (NCBI taxonomy): domain Bacteria; kingdom Bacillati; phylum Bacillota; class Clostridia; order Eubacteriales; family Oscillospiraceae; genus Ruminococcus; species Ruminococcus sp. AM31-15AC. The sequence goes on from NZ_QTYG01000001.1 coordinate 63,756, forward strand.
AAGACCTTTTTCAACTCTTATCCTGTCAGCTATTTCTGCTATCTTCTGCAATCTATGGTTTGCCCCCGAACGTGAGATAGGAGGATCTATGGCTGCACCAAGATCTTTAAGATTGAAGTCAGGATTATTATATCTAAGCTCAGCTATCTCCTGCAAATTATCAGGAAGAGAATAAAGCCCCACTGTCTCGTCTATAAGCTCGATATCGCTTATCTGCTTTTCCGCTGCTTTCAGCGACTTCTCTATATTGGCATTATCGCAATTCACCGCTCGGTTTATCTTGTTGCGCATATCTTTCATCATTTTTACGTTCATAAGTTCAAGCGAACACATAGGCGCACCCATAAGAGTAAGCATATCTATGATATTCTCAGACTCTTTTATGTAACTATCTGTGCGTTCTTACGTTCAACGTGCTTTGGAGTGATATCGTAATTATCTATAAGCAGCATACCAAAATCATTACAGAGCTCTATCGTTGGCATAACGAACTCCATATGATATTTTTTCTCAGGATTGTTCACCGAACCGCAGGCAAGAAATATACCAGCCACGAGCTGTGGATAAAACTTCTCTTTAGGCAGGTCAGCTTCTTCCAAACGCCTGCTCTTATCCATTCTGAAATAGTCAAGAAGTGTGAGCCTGTCCTCACGCTCAGGAATATCCAAAGCATAAAGCACAACGCCGTTTCGCTTTTTCTGCTCTGTGACTAACACTGCGTTTTCATTACCGGTTATCCTGCCGGTGTTCAACACGAAAAAGTCCGCTACCGCTTTGTTTTCAGTGAGAAAAGATATCTCATCATCTGACAGACAGTTACAATACGTGAGCATACCCATCATGCACACGTCAGCCTTTGGCTTTGAATTTATCTTGCTGATTATTTCTTCTTTTGCTCTGTATGAAAAGGATACGTCCTCCAACTTTCAAACCGCCTTACTGATTATTTATATCTCTGTGTGTTATTCTTATCCTGTGACCTTGCTTTCTCAGATGCTCCGCAACTGCTTCTGCAAAGGTAACGCTCCTATGCTTTCCGCCCGTACAGCCGAACGCTATAACAAGCTGTGACTTGCCCTCTTTTTCGTAAAGAGGTATGAGATAGTCGATAAGATCTGTTAGCTTGCCTAGAAGCACTTTGGCTTCGTCAAAGCTCAAAACATAATCATAAACGTCCTTGTCAAGACCTGTTTTGTTCTTAAGCTCAGGTACATAAAACGGATTAGGCAGACACCTTACATCAAATACAAGGTCGCCCTCGCTCATTGCACCGAACTTGAACCCGAACGACTGAACATCAATATGCATAAACTCGTTGTTTCCAAGAAATATGGAATAAAGCCTTTCCTTAAATTGAGCTGTTGAGCTTCTGGACGTGTCTATATAAAAATCAGCCTGTGCTTTTATAGGTCTTAATATCTCACGCTCAGTTTCAATAGCTTTTCTTATGTTTCCATATGACACCTCGTCAAGAGGGTGCTTTCTTCTTGTTTCCTTGTATCTTCTCACGATAACGTCATCTGAGCTGTCAAGGAAAAGTATTTTAAGACTCACGCCCTCGCCCTGAAGCTGCTTTACTGTGTCTTGAAGCTTCAGAAAAAGGTCGCCGCCTCTTATATCAACAACAAACGCTACCTTGTCTATTTTTCCGTCAGACTGACTGCATATGTTTGCAAACTTTGGGATAAGTTCAGGCGGCATATTATCAACGCAGTAATATCCTATATCTTCAAGCACATTCACGGCACTTGATTTTCCCGATCCTGACATACCGGTAATTATCACAAACTGCATAACGTTCATTCCTTTCTTACAAAGCTGAAAAAAATCATCACTTATTGATCCCTATTTAAATTATTCCTTGTAAGGTATTATCTTTACCTCACATTCAAGAAGATAGCCTGTCTGCTCTTTGACAATGTGCTGAACGTGTCTTATCACCGACATAATATCTTCAGTTGTTGCACCACCCTTGTTCACCACAAAACCGCAGTGCTTTTCAGACACCTGTGCTCCTCCCACTGTGTATCCCCTCAGACCACAGTCCTCAATGAGCTTTCCTGCAAACTGTCCCTCAGGTCTTTTAAAGGTCGAGCCTGCACTTGGATATTCAAGTGGCTGTTTTGAACGGCGTCTGCCCATAAGCTCCACCATTTTGTCCTGAATATCGTCATACGCTCCTGCCTCAAGTCTGAACACTCCTGAGGTTATGACTTCGCCGTTTTTCTGATAACAACTGCTGCGATAAGCAAGAGCCATTTTATTTGCCTCTGTAGTATGTACAGTACCGTCAGCCCTCACGGAGTTCGCAGAGGTTATAACGTTTTTAATCTCCCCGTCATAAGCACCTGCGTTCATGTATATCGCACCGCCCACAGTTCCCGGTATGCCATAGGCAAACTCAAGTCCTGTGAGGTTATGCTCAAGAGCGAATCTGCACAGCTTTATAAGGCTGCACCCAGCCTCGGCGTATATGGTGTTTTCGTTCATCATTTTTATCTCGTCCACTGACTGACCCATGAGGAACACCACGCCCTCATAGCCTCTGTCATCAAAGAGAAGATTTGAGCCATTTCCAACAACAATATATCTTACGTTCCATTCGTGTGCGGCTCTAACAAGTTTTGCAAGGCTTTCCTCTGAGCTTATATCCACCATTGCGGTGCATGCTCCACCGGTGCGGAATGTGGTATGCTTTGAAAGCGGCTCGTTGTAGACAACATTACATTCAAGCTCTGAGGCAAGATCAAGCAGCTTTTGTGTATTCATATATATCTGTAAAACGCCCTTGTGAGGCTTCTCCTTTCATCGTTTTAAATATCGAGGTTTGGTCTTTTCGCAAGGACATATTCCCTTATCTTTTCCCAATCACTGTTCATGATAAGCTTCTCAGGAAAATCAAGTTCCTCCGCTATCTCTGCCACTTTCGGTGTTTGACCGATAAGCTGACAGAAATGGCAGTCTGAATCTAAGACCACAGGCACTTCATACTTTTTGCAAAGCTTCAAAAGCTCCACTACGTTTCTTCTGGGCGACCTTTTGCACGCAAATGAGCTTTCATTTATCTCCACAAGCTTGCCGTACTCCTTGAACGCCTTTACACCCTTTTCATAATCGAACATAAAAGGTGCGGTGGTGCAGTGACCTATGACATCCACCTGAGGGTTCTGTGCGACTTTCAGCCAGCTTTTAGTGTGGTTCTCAGGTGTCGAGGGAGTATAGCAGGCACTGTGCATAGACGCCACCACCCATTCAAGTCCTGAAAGCAGCTTTTCGCTGGTATCAAGCTCTCCGTCATCGCTCACAACGTTAGCCTCTATGCCTCTGAGGACGGTTATCCCGTTTATCTTTCTTGGCAGTATGCCAAGGTTCACAAAGTGCCAGATATGTGGCGAATCGGGCATTTTCATGGCATGGTCTGTCATCGCTATGCCTTTCATTCCGTATTTTGCCGCCCACTGGCAGTTCTCTGTTATGGTGGAGTAAGCATGAGTTGAAGCTATAGTGTGCGTGTGCATATCTCCCTGTAAGTGCATTATAATCTATCTCCTATTTAAAAAAGTATATGCGTGTTTTTAGAAATTATCCCAGTTCTTGACCTTGTCTTTCTTGTCCATTTGCAGACCAAGATTCTGCAAAAGTTCAGCGGCAGCGTTATAACCCATTTTCTTTTGACGGTTGTTCATAGCCGCAACTTCAAGGATAACAGCAAGGTTTCTGCCCGGCTTTATAGGAATGGTAAGGCTAGGTATCTTGATTCCGAGAATAGTTGTATACTCATTGTCTACACCCATTCTGTCGTATATCTTTGTGCTGTCCCATGGTTCAAGCTCTACGATAAGGTCTATCTTCTCGCTGACCTTTACAGCACCCATACCGAACAGACGTCTTGTGTTGATGATACCGATACCTCTCAGTTCCAGGAAGTGACGGATATTATCAGGTGATGAGCCGACAAGCGTTCTGTTTGATGTCTTTCTGATCTCAACGGCATCGTCAGCCACAAGTCTATGACCTCTCTTTACAAGCTCGATAGCGGTCTCGCTCTTACCAACACCACTCTCTCCCACGATAAGGATACCCTCGCCGTATACTTCGATAAGAACGCCGTGGCGTGTTATTCTCGGAGCAAGCTCAACGTTCAAATAGCCGATAAGTGCGGCGATAAATGCTGTTGTGCTGTCCTGAGTTCTTGCGATAGGCACGCCGTATTTCTTAGCTATCTCAACCATTTCAGGGTAAAGCTCATGACCTCTTGCCACGATAAAAAGCGGTATCTTTGTAGCAAAAAGAGCGTCTATCCTCTCATATCTTGTTTTCTCGTCAAGTGAAGCAAGATAAGCAAACTCCATATTTCCGCATATCTGAACACGCTCTGCATTGAAGTACTCATAAAATCCCATAAGCTGAAGTCCAGGTCTGTTACAATCGTTCTCAGTAACAACAAGGCTGCTGATGTTCTCAGGAGCGTAGATTATCTCCATATTAAGCTGTTTGATTATCTCCTCGACAGTAACGCTGAATATCTCTGCCATTGAATATCATTCCTTTCCAGTCAAATCTTATATTCTAAGTAAACCTTTGTTATACATCTCCTGTGCGGCAAGCATAACGCCTGCTTTGCCAGTAGGGTATGTGATACCGCCCTGAAGCCATGCGGCAAACGGCGGTCTTATAGGGCGTCGGCGGAAAGCTCTATGGACGCACCCATTGTGAATGCTCCTGCCGCCATTATAACCTTGCTGTCATAACCCGGCATATCCCATGCCTCTGGAGTAACATAGCTGTCAACCGGTGAGCCTTTCTGTATTCCCTGACAGAAAGCCACGAGGTTTTCCTCGTTCTCAAGAAGAATAGATGCGATTATATCCGTTCTTGTTTCTCCGCTCTCAGGAAGGGTCTTGTAACCAAGTTTTTCAAAGAAACGGCAGGCGAAAACGGAAGTTTTAAGAGCAGAAGCAACCACCTGCGGTGCTAAGAAAAAGCCAAGGAGCATTTCTCTGTTCTGATTAAGTGAACAACCAACTTCCTTGCCCATGCCAACGCAGGTGAGCCTGTCGGCACACTTTTCCACAAGGTCTGCTCTGCCGCAGATATATCCGCCTGTAGAGGCTATTCCGCCGCCCGGATTTTTTATAAGCGAACCTATGATAATATCTGCACCAACGCTCAGTGGCTCTTTTCTTTCAACAAACTCACCGTAGCAGTTATCCACCATGACGATTATATCAGGATTTGCTTTCTTTGCTGTTTCTGCTATCTTTCCGATTATCTCAACTGTCAGTGAAGGTCTGAGAGAATAGCCTCTTGAACGCTGGATATACGCTATCTTTGCGCCAACGGCTTTCTTTGCTATCTCGTCATAATCAGGGTACATCTCGTCCACCAAGTCTACCTGCTCATACTTTACACCGAAATCAATAAGTGAGCCGTTGCCCTTTTCACCTCTGATACCAATTATCTCCTCAAGAGTATCATATGGCTTTCCAGTGCAGGCAAGCATTGTGTCTCCGCTTCTAAGCACGCCGAAAAGTGCTGTTGACAGTGCATGAGTGCCGTTCACAAAAGTGTGTCTTACCAAAGCGTCCTCGCCGCCAAGCGCCTGAGCGAACACCTTGTCTATAGTATCTCTGCCCATGTCGCCGTATCCGTAACCTGTTGTGCCTTTAAGACAGCCCTCGCTCACACGATTGTCTATAAAAGCTTTCAGCACTTTCTGTCCGTTATACTCGGCATTGCTGTCTATTTTTTCAAACATCTCCCTGCACTCATTCTCTGCCTCGGAGGCAAGAGATAAAAGCTTTGGGTCTATATCAAATATACATTCATTCATTTTCTATTCTCTCCAATACAAGATCTATTCCGCAGGCTTTAAAGCCTATCTCCTCATAATAGCTCACTCTATGGGGTCTTGCAAATAATCTGACCTGAAAGCCGTCCTGTGTGAGCTTTTCACCTATCCAATACAAAAGCTGTCTTGCATGGAACTTTCCACGCTCCTCGGGTATTGTTCCAACGTGTCCCACAAGTGCCACTCCGTCTATGATATACTGTATGGTGGCGGTGGTGTAATCACCCAGCAGGAACGACTGCGAAAGTCCTCTTCTTACTCTGTGGGAAGTATCCGTGAGCCACAGCTCATAGGAATTTTTTATTGCAGGGAAACACGGTGCGAGTATCCTGAAAACATCATCGAGTTTTGGAAGCTCGTTCACGTCAAGGGGCGGAATATCGTTTTTCGCAACAAAGCTGAACTCCGTCCTTTTGTCGCCCTTATACTCTGCCTTAGTGAGTTCTGCAAGCTTATCTGAATACTCCGCCTCAAACTCCACGGAAGCAGGCTTGTTCATAAGAATGAACCCCGCAAGCTCGCCCAATACCTTATCGTCAAATCTCTTATCCTTGAAAGTCGATATCATCATAGAGGCGTTGAATACTGATATGATACCAAGCTTTTCTCCATTTTCCTCAACGGCATAGAAATGCAGAAAATCATACCCTGTGCCGTATGCCGCAAAGTGCGACTTTATACGCCTTGTATAATTGTTAGGTTTAAGACCGCTCAGCAGTTCTGAGCTGATCTCTTTGGTTTCATAGATCATTTGTTATAAGTCCTATCCAAGATCAATTTTGTAAGAACATAAGCGTTCTCAAAGTCCGCCTTATTTATCACGCAGCTTGGAGAATGAAGATATCTGCAAGGGAGCGACACTGCGGCAGTCTTTACACCACCACGGGAAACGTGTATCGCACCTGCGTCATTTCCTCCTGCCACCATTGTTTTGGTCTGGCACGGCAGACATTTTTCTTCTGCCGCAGAAAATGCAAGCTCAAAAAGCTCACGGTCATACATTGTGTGTCTGTCCATATATGAAACAACAGGACCTTTTCCAAGCTCACATACCCTTTTCTCTCCAGAAGCCGATGGAATATCCGCAGCAGTTGTGGATTCAAGCACCACTGCATAATCAGGCGCAACAGTAAACGCCGCACAGGTCGAGCCTCGCAGACCTATCTCTTCCTGCACCACGAAGGTGAAATATGTGTCATACTCTACGCCCTCTTCTATCATTCTGAGCATTATTGCACAGCCTGCTCTGTCGTCTATAGCCTTGCATTTCACGAAGCCCTCGCCGAACTCTACAAAATCGGAAACAAATCTCACGCTGTCCCCAAGGCGCACAAGCTTCAAGGCTTCCTCACGGCTGTCAACACCTATATCTATGGTAAGCTTATCAAAAGGCACAGACTTTTTTCTCTCCTCGGCTGTGAGATTATGGATAGCCTTTCCGCCCACAACGCCAAGGACGTTATTCCTGCCGATTTTGACACGTCTGCCGAAAACAACTCTCGGGTCAACACCGCCAACTGATGACACTTTCAGCGTGCCGTCAGAATTCACATAGGTGACTATCATGCCAACCTCGTCCATATGAGCAGACACCATTATCTTATTTTTAGGCGTCTTTTTGCCCTTGCAGAAAGCTATGACATTGCCAAGGTTATCCACCCTTATTTCAGCTTTATCGCCTATTTTATCTATTATATATTCTCTTACCGCTCCCTCGTCGCCTGAAATGCCGTCAAGGAGGCAGAGGTCTTTCAGTTTATCCAACATAAATATCTACACTCTTTTCAGATATTCTGCAATAAGCAGAGCCGTATTATCAATATCGTTTATATCAACTATCTCCACAGGCGTGTGCATATGCTTTTCCGGAATGGATATGGTAACGGCTTTTGTTCCGCTTCCGCTCATACCGATAGCATCAGCGTTCGTACCTGTTTTTCCGCTCATGACTTCAAGCTGATATGGTATGCCCTTTTCTTCTGCAAGGCTAATAAAGCTATCTGACATCTCTCGTGAAAGGGACGGAGCAATTCCTATCATCGCTCCATTGCCCATTATGCCGCACTCTTCCTCGCTCTCATAGTGGGTCTTTGCAAAGGAAACGTCCACCACTATCGCATAGTCTGCATTGATATCAAAGGCGGCTGTTTTTGCACCACACTCGCCAACTTCTTCCTGCGTTGAAAAGCAAACTGCGATATTATAAGCTGTCTGCTGACCATTGAGAAGCTCCAAAGTCTTTAGGATAGCCGTACAGCCTGACCTGTCGTCTATTGCTTTAGATGTCACACGGCTTCCTGCGAGCCTTTCGGCTTTGTTTTCTATAAGCACTCTGTCACCAAGGGAAACATACTTTGCTGCATTTTCACGGCTCGTAAAACCTATATCTATGAAAACGCTGTCAAGGTCTGGTGCGACAGAGCTGTCTTTTTCAAGGTGAGGTGGAGTTGAAGTCACGATGCCCGTGAGCTTTTCTTTGCCGTAAACTGTCACCTGCTGAGCCAAAAGAAGCCTTGCATCAAGGCCACCGCAGCCTGATATTTTCAAAAAGCCGTCCTCTGTGATGTATGTGACTATCATGCCTATCTCGTCTATATGGGCGTCAAGAAGCATAACAGGCTTGCCGTCCTCCCAGCTTCCAACCTTGCAGATAACACTGCCAAGAGCATTATCCAAGGTGACTTCGCCATACTCTTCAAGGAGCTTTGCAGCAGTCTCAGCCGCTGAGCCTTCCGCTCCTGATACGCCTGCCGCAGAGCAAAGCTGTGACAGTATCTCAAATGTATCCATAATACATATCCCTGCTTTTTATAAAATTAGAGTTCGTTCACAAGTCGCTTGAAATGTCTGCCTCTTGCCTCAAAGTTAGGATAGAGGTCAAAGCTTGCGCAGGCAGGTGAAAGAGTTACAACATCTCCGCTCTCTGCCATTTTTTGAGCAGTAAGAACAGCTTCTTCAAGTGTCTTTACTCTTACTATCTTAAGACCGCTTTCAGGATAGAGCGGGCTTTCTGTAACAGCCTTTTCTATCTTGTCTGCTGTTGCGCCAAGAAGAATGAGTATTTTCACATTCCTGTTTACAGGTTCTGCAAGAGGCTCAAAAGGTATCTTCTTGTCATAGCCGCCTGCGATAACAATAAGCTTCTGATTAAATGAATTAAGTCCTGCGATAACTCTTGTAGGGCTTGTTGCGATAGAATCGTTATACCACTTAACACCGTCTATCTCTCTTACAAATTCGATCCTATGCTCAACGCCGCCGAAATTCTTTGCTACCTGAACTATGCTCTGGATAGATACCTCGCCCCATACTGCGGCAATAGCTGTGAGATAGTTCGCAACGTTGTGGATACCGGGTATCCTTATATCGTCCTTGTGTACTATCTCTGTAGTTCTGCCCTTTTCCGTGTAGCAAAGCATACCGTCGTCATTAAGATATGCGCCTGTCTGAACAGGGTGCTTTAGAGAGAATGTGACAAGCTTTCCTCTTACGAGGTCTGCAAGCTTTATAGTTTCCTCGTTATCTTCGTTGAGTACAGTTCTTGAATAGCCGTTCTGATGAGCGATAAGGTTGGCCTTTGCACCGATATACTCCTCCATTGTTCCGTGAACGTTCAGGTGGTTTGGAGTGATGTTTGTGATTGCGGCAACGTTTGGCGACTGTCTCATTGAGATAAGCTGGAAGCTTGAAAGCTCAACTACTGCAACGTCGCTGTCTGACATTGTTTCAACTATAGGCAGAAGTGCCTTGCCGATATTTCCGCCGATATGGACACGCTTGCCCTCGGCTTTGAGCATTTCGCTGATAAGTGTAGTAGTAGTAGTCTTTCCGTCTGAACCTGTTACGCCGTATATCTTGCATGGGCAGAGGTCAAAGAAAGTTTCCATTTCTGATGTAATGGCAACGCCTGCTTTTCTTGCCTTTGTGATAGTTTCATCATTATAGTACATACCCGGTGTTCTGAAAACTATATCGCAATTAAAGATGATATCAAGATAATGCTCGCCCAATGAGAACTCACAGCCCTTTGCGGAAAGCTCCTCATAGATAAGCTCATCAAATTCGTCCTCTGTCTTTTTGTCGCAGACAACGCATCTTATGCCCTTTGAGAGAAAAAGCTTTATAAGCTCCAGATGACTTACGCCCGTGCCTATGAACGCTACTCTCTTATCTTTTATTTCCATAAAATATCTTTGTGCTTTTGTCATGTCATTAACTCCTTCAATAATTCTGTCAGTTGTGTGCAATATACTGCACACATACCTATTCTATTTTATTATATATCATTTTATCCAAAAACGCAAGGACTTTTTTATATATGCAAAAAAAGTTTACCTGTCGTGTGGTCAGCAAACGTTTACTTGATTTTTGTGTCTAAATGTGCCGCAGTAACAGTGTGTTTTTTGTGAAAAGTGAGAAAAATTTATTATTTGCGAAAAAACTATTGTAAAATCGGGATTTATAAAGTATAATATATGTATATTGGTATGTTTCGTACTGACCTGAGGTCAGACAACAATTAGTATTGGAGGATATGATAATAATGGGTAATGCTGACAATGTATTGTTCGACAATGACTCAAGAGTTGCACCGCTTGGTCTTATTGCTATGGCAGGCGCTTCCGAGCTTGGCAAGAAGGTAGACGGTTATCTTACAAAATGGGCTAATGAAAACGAATTTGTTAAGGATACTTTCCTTGTTGAGGCTGTTTGTCCTAGATTTTCTTCCGGTGACGGCAAGGGCCTTATCAAGTCATCTATCAGAGGCGACGATCTTTTCATTCTCTGCGACGTAGGAAACTATAGCTGCACATACAACTATTTTGGCAGGGAAAACAGTATGTCACCTGACGATCATTATCAGGATCTTAAAAGAATAATCCAGGCTGCAGGCGGTAAGGCTCACAGAATAAACATCATCATGCCTTCCCTTTACGGCGGCAGACAGCACAGAAGAAACTACAGAGAATCTCTTGACTGTGCAGTTGCTCTTCAGGAGCTTCAGGCTATGGGTGTTTCAAATATCCTTACTTTTGACGCTCACGATCCAAGAGTACAGAATGCTGTTCCGCTCATGGGTCTTGACAACATAATCCCTTCCTATCAGGTTCTCAAGGCAATGTTTAAAAACCTTTCAGATTTCAGACCTGACAAGGATCACTTCATGATAATCTCCCCTGATGAGGGTGCTATCAACAGAAATATGTACTATGCTTCCGTTCTGGGCGTAAACCTCGGTATGTTCTACAAGAGAAGAGATTATTCAACTATCATCGACGGCAGAAACCCTATCGTTGCTCACGAATACATGGGTAATGACGTTGCCGGCAAGGACGTTTTCATCGCCGACGATATCATCTCATCAGGCGAGTCAATGCTGGATATCGCTGTAGAGCTTAAAAAGCGTAAAGCTAACAAGATCTACTGCTATGCTACTTATCCAATTTTCACAAATGGTCTTGAAGCATTCAACAAGGCTTATGCTGACGGCATCATCGACGGCGTATTCGGCACAAACCTCACATACAGAACTCCTGAGCTGCTTTCAAGCCCATGGTTCTATGAGGTAGACTGCTCTAAGTACATTGCTTACTTCATTGCATCACTCAATCATGACAAGTCTATCTCACAGGTCATCGACCCACACACAAAGATCGAAGCTCTGCTGAAAAAATACGGCATAAAGTAAATTCAATACACAACGATAAAGTTCGGGGCGGACGGCTGTCCCGAACTTTTTTTATATGAGGAGAAGATAAAATGATATTTGCAGGGATAGTTGCAGGTGGCTGTGGCTCTAGGGTAAAAAGCGCGGTTATACCAAAGCAGTTTATAGAGATAGGCGGAGTGCCTGTTATCATTAGAACAGTGAGAGCGTTTCTTGCAGTGGAGGAAATAGATATGGTTTATGTGGGCATAAAACCTGACTGGCACGAATACACTGACGAGCTTTTTGAACGCTTCGGGATAGACAAAAAGCGTGTAAGAGTCATAGACGGCGGAGTTGACAGAAACGGCACTGTAATGAACATAGCTGAGGCAATAGTCGCTGAACATGGTGAGAATGAGGGGGACATAATACTCACCCATGACGCTGTAAGACCGTTCGTGACAGAGAAAATAATAAAGGACAATATCGAGGCAATGGCGAAACATTCCGCCTGCGGAACTTATATGCCTGCAGCTGATACCATAATAAGATCTGACGGCGAAAAAGTCAGAGAAACGCTTAACAGAAGCGAGCTTTATCAGGCGCAAACTCCGCAAACTTTCAGACTTAGGGATCTGAGAAGGAATTATTATTCGCTTAGCGAGGAGCAAAATAAAAAGCTGACGGATACTTGTTCTGTGTTTACAGCCTGCAATGAGGATATATACCTTGTCGTCGGGGACGCAATGAATTTCAAGATAACCACAGATAGCGATCTAAGAATGGCGAATGCACTTGCAGAATTAAGTGAGAAATAAATCAAGGCGGTGTTGGAGAACGATCTCTGCACCGCTTTTTTCTATAGCCTACCTTGCTTTGTGCGGTTTTCAGCATAAATAAGATCACGCCCAAAACGAATATTCTCACAAAGCTTGTCAATAATAACAAACGAAAAGTTTCGCAAAGCTTATCTGTTGTTCAAAAAGTCAATAGCCATGTCTGCAGGCAGTACACCTTTTGTGCATACCTATAAAATATATTAGATATGACTAACTAAGATTGACATACAACTTCGCGCGTGGTAAAATAAATGTGGTTAGTAGCTACTAACCTAGTGAGAATAGATCATGCAGACTTCTCTATGATGACAAGAGCGAAATGTCATCAGCCCGAATGGTGGTGCGTTCGGGTAGTCTGCATAATATTAAAAAGGAGCTTATATTATGAACTATCTTGAAATCGTAAAAGTAATCGGACGTGAAATTCTGGATTCCAGAGGAAACCCAACTGTTGAAGCTGAGGTATATCTCGCAGACGGAACAGTGGGCAGAGGCACTGCACCAAGCGGTGCGTCAACAGGCGAGTTTGAGGCCCTTGAGCTTCGTGACGGCGATAAGGGCAGATATGGTGGAAAGGGCGTAACAAAGGCAGTTGAGAACATCAACACTGCTATCAATGACGCAGTATGCGGACTTGACGCTTCTGACATCTATGCCGTTGATAAGGCTATGATAAAGGCTGACGGCACTAAGGATAAGTCAAAGCTTGGTGCTAACGCTATCCTCGCTGTTTCTATCGCTGCTGCAAGAGCGGCTTCTATCTCTCTGGATATTCCTCTCTACAGATTTCTCGGCGGCATATCAGGAAACAGACTTCCTGTTCCTATGATGAACATTCTTAACGGTGGCGCTCATGCTGCAAACACTGTTGACGTTCAGGAGTTTATGATAATGCCAGTTGGTGCTCCAAGCTTTAAGGAAGCTCTACGCTGGTGCGCTGAGGTTTTCCACGCTCTGGCTTCACTGCTTAAATCAAAGGGACTTGCTACTTCTGTAGGCGATGAGGGCGGCTTCGCTCCTGACCTTGCAAGCGACGAGGAAGCTATCCAGTATATACTCGAGGCTGTTAAGAATGCAGGTTATGAGCCTGGTAAGGACTTCATGATAGCAATGGACGCTGCTTCAAGCGAGTGGAAAGGCTCAAAGAAGGGCGAGTACGTTCTTCCAAAGGCCGGCACAAAGTTTACTTCTGCCGAGCTTATCGAACACTGGAAGAAACTCGTTGAAAAATACCCTATCATCTCTATTGAGGACGCTCTCGACGAAGAGGACTGGGAGGGCTGGCAGCTTCTCACTAAGGAACTTGGCGGCAAGGTGCAGCTCGTTGGCGACGACCTGTTCGTAACAAATACAGAAAGACTTGCAAAGGGCATCAGCCTTGGCTGCGGCAACTCTATCCTTATCAAGCTCAATCAGATAGGCTCAGTTTCTGAAACACTTGAGGCTATCAAAATGGCTCATAAGGCAGGCTACACTGCGATTTCTTCACACCGTTCAGGTGAAACAGCAGACACAACTATCGCTGACCTTGCAGTTGCTCTTAACACTTGCCAGATAAAGACAGGCGCACCAAGCAGAAGTGAGCGTGTTGCAAAGTACAATCAGCTTCTCAGAATTGAGGAAGAACTTGGCGAAAGCGCAGTTTATCCACAAATGGGCGCATTTAACGTAGTCAGATAGTTTTTTGTCATATAAGGATCAAGCGAAAGCTCAGAAAAAGCAGTCCACAGGGGCTGCTTTTTTTGTTGGATAAATGCAGTGTAGGGGCAATCTGAGGTCGCCCGCTTATCATCATCTGTAAGTAGCATCAGACATAAAAAAAATCACGCCCTAACAAAGTAAGGCGTGATCTTGACTAAGGATATTTCCCTAGTGGTGAGCTATCGGGGATTCGAACCCCGGACCCTTTGATTAAAAGTCAAATGCTCTGCCAACTGAGCTAATAACTCATATCGTCCTGCAACGACTTAATTATTATACCAATTTTCCGCCCATTTGTCAAGGGGTTTTCGAGAATTTTTTCACTTTTTCCAAACTGCACATATTTATTCCCCATTTGGCATACTTTTATGCGTTTTCTAACAAAAAAACGCCCCTGAAAATCAAGGGCGTTTTATCTGCAAAACTTTAAGATCAGTTTATCTTGTTGCCGCAGTTAGGGCAGAACTGATTTCCAGCCGGAACTTTGCCTCCGCAAGTAGGGCAGAACTTTTCACCCTGTGGTGCGGCCTGAGCCTGTGGCTGTGCATATGTCTGCTGAGCGTTCTGCTGTGGAACAGAACCTGCATACTTCTTGAAGAGTGCATAAATGCCGCAAATAACAAGAAGAACAAATGCTATCCAGAACAGTACATACATGAATGTGTAGAAACCGCCATACAGCTTGCTCATACCTGAAAGATAGCTTCCTGCCGCATATGTAACTGCAAGACCCAGAACAACACCTGCACCGATAGTTACCGGCTTGAGGTACTTGTCAGCAATTTTGAAAAAATCGTTCATTAGTGAATGCCTCCTAATTTAATAATATATATTTATTATACAATCGTTATGTCATAAAGTCAATAGATTCGAGTAAAATTTTTCACTTATTTACGTTTCTATTTGTTTGCTGTAATGACAGAAATAAGCATAAAATCGCTATTTTCTTTACCCTCTGTGTCAATAACTATCTCAACAGTATGTTCTCCCTTTGCTCCGCTGTATATCTCCTCAAGACAGCAAAGGTCTCCCCAATCCTCGTCAAAGTTTGCGTCAAGAAGAACCTTGTTCTGCCTGTCACCGTCTATGACAGCATATGCAACAGGTGCAGGCTTGTTGATAGTCTTTCTGTACTGCACCATTATAATACCGCCACTCACGTTGAATTTGATACAACTTCCCTGCTTGTGAGCTATCCAGCCGCCTTTGAATGGGTCACTCCACTGCTCTGCCGCATGGGTATCAGGCTCAAAGCCCTCCATAACAGGCGAACAGCTATAGTTCTGAAATCGCTGTGCGTCCTCATATCTGCTTGCTGTAAATGGCTCAGGAAGTGCAGGCTTCTTCTCTGCACCGAGCTTTTTATAGTATGAATATTCTGTATCAAGCAGATTGCAGATAAGATCAGCTATCATCTTGTGACCTAGGTCTGTAGGGTGGAGCATATCCGCTGTGTAGTCTGCAAGGCAAACGTTTCCAAGCTGTATCTCAGGGAAAATGTAGTTTCTTACACTGACGATAGGCAGGTCATAGTGCAGACCGATAGCGTTATGTATACCCTGTGCATTTGTGCCTGTATCGTAAAAAAGATTGTTTATAAGCACAACCGCCTTGACGCTCTCTGCTTTCAGCAGACGTCTTACAAGGCTCTCATATGTTTCCATAAATAGGGGCGAACTGCTGTCGTTTACCGAAAACTCAACAAAAACAAGGTCCGGCTGTTTGTCAAGGACGTGTTCCTGCACTCTTGCCACCCCAAACTGCGAGGTAGTTGCACCAATACCAGCATTGAAGTAGCTTATCTCAGCGTCAGGAAAATTCGTCTGCCACCATTTTGCACTGCGGTCAACATATCTTAACTCAGTTTTTGTAGCATTACAGCCCATTGTTATCGAGCCGCCCAGATAAACAATGTTAAGCTTTTTTTCATTCTCTATCTTTTTGAATACCTGTGGAAGATAACCCATACTGCCGATATTCATGATAGATACGTTTTTGTCCGTCATATCCATTTCTCCTTTTATTTCTATAATGGTCTATTATAATATTATAGCATTTTTCAAAACAAAAGTAAATCATAACGGGCAAAAATATTTTGCTTTAAGCTACAAAAAGCGGTAATGTTTTTTGTTAAAATCGTGCAATGTAGATGTTGACGAAAAGTAATGATATGTTGTATAATAAAGAATAAATATACAATATGAAGAAAGAAGTGTTCATAATGCACGATTTTAAGGCACTCTGCCGTCAGGCACACACATTAGTAATATTCAAGAGCTTACATGAAGTTCCTGTCTTTGAAAAGCTACTTGACACACTTGCTGTATGCGAATCTGACAGCGACATAGCTATAGAAAAATACTCAGATTTTGTGGCTGAGCTTTTTGCATATTCTGATAATCTTACAGAATATATGCTCAAGCTGGTTCTTGAAAATGAAAACCTTTTTATGCTTAAAAAGGGAGAGGGCAAGGAGACAGGTGCGCTTTTGGAGGAATGTCTTGCAAACGAGCTTGCCGTTATCGAGGAGCTTTCACAGATACCATGCGACGAGATAATCTCAAAGATAGACTATGACGGCTTTCTGCCGAGATATGCTACACAAAAGCTTGACTTCTCGCAGATATATGCCGACCGTATACACGCTATCGGTCAGTACGGTTACGGCATCTATTCTCAGTATCATGTATTTGTTATCAAAGACGGCAAGATAGTTCCGGTTGAATATCCTGACGACATAAAGCTTTCCGACCTGCACAATTACGAACGTGAGCGTCAGGAGGTCATAAACAATACTCTTGCTCTTCTGAAAGGCAAGCCTGCCAACAACGTTCTGCTTTATGGTGACTGCGGTACAGGCAAGTCCTCAACTGTCAAGGCCATAGCAAACGAATATGCCTGCAAGGGTCTCAGACTTATCGAGCTTAAAAAGAAACAGCTCCATGAGATACCGGCCATTGTAGAAACGGTAAGCAAAAATCCATTGAAGTTCATTATCTTCATAGACGACCTTTCATTCACAGAGGACGATGATGATTTTGCGGCACTGAAAGCTATCCTCGAGGGAAGCGTTTCATCAACTGCGGACAATCTCTGCATTTATGCTACCTCAAACAGAAGACATCTTGTACACGAAACGTTCTCCTCACGAGAGGGTGACGAGATACACTTCAAAGACACTATGCAGGAGCTTCTTTCACTGTCAGACCGTTTCGGACTTACTGTTACATATCAGAAGCCTGACAAGAAGATATACCTTGACGTAGTTGAGAAGCTTGCAAAGCAATACGAGCTTAAAACTCCTATTGATGAGGTGCTTCAAAAGGCTGAGGCTTATGCGCTTTCGAGAGCAGGACGTTCACCGAGAGTTGCAAAGCAGTTCGTGGAATACATGAAGGGCATGGAAGACTAATAAATATATTATGACGATATTCAGGAGGTATTATCATGACAAAGCAGCCACAGTGGCTTGACAACGCAGTTTCTACGAGATCTATCCACAATCGTTCAATGACACAAACTCAGACGGTATCGGTGACATCAAGGGTATTACAGAAAAGCTTGACTATATCTGCGAGCTGGGGTGTAACGCTATTTGGATAAACCCATGCTTCAAATCACCTTTTGGCGATGCAGGCTATGACGTTGAGGACTATTACACTTTCGCTCCGCATTATGACACTAACGATGTTATTAAAGGCTCGGCCGCTGTATTTGTTGAAGAATAAAATAACATAAAAGAGGTCAGGGACACATTCCTTGACCTCTTTTCTTATGCCGTCTAAAGCATACTCCGAAACTCTGTCGGCGTTTTTCCAAAGTGCATTTTAAACCGCTTCATAAAGCCATATTCATTAGTATAACCGCACCTCTCAGCCACTTCCCTTACACTGAGATTTGTCGTTGCAAGAAGCTGACTGGCTCTTTCCATTCGTGCGCTTATAACGTCTGTCATGACGCTCACTCCAAACATTTTCTTATACATATGCTGAAAACTTGACCTGCTTATGCCCATATCCCATGCCATGCTGCCTACGTCTGCGATATCCTCAGGCATTGCGTATATGTATGCTCTGAGCTGCATAAAGCGGCTATTCCTGTCAGTAATAATACAGGACTTTTTGTCTGTACACTTTAGCTGTCTTGCAAGCTTTAACAAAAAGATCTCCATATAGCACCGTGTTACTTCCTCATGCCCCTCTTTCATGAGCTGATACTCATATGCTACCGAACGCATTATCTGACTAAGCTCATCAATATTTCCAAGATAAACCGGTGTATCTTTTGGAATATCAAGCCTTTCAAATTTTTCATTATCACCCTGCTCATAATTGAAATACAGCCAATCATCAGTATAAAACTCTTCTGCGGCATGGTATTTCACAGGGGTATCCGGTGAAAGCAGGATAAAAGAATTTTTCTCTGCCCTATGCTCGATACCATTTATAACGAACACCGATGGTTCTTTTATGAGCAATATAAGAGGACTGCCCACCCCTTGAGGGCAATCCATAATAAAATCTTTTCTATGGCGATAATTATAGCGACCGCACCCACAAGCATTCTGATCCCTCCCTGCTTTTATCAACTTTATTTTACCATACCGCTACATTCTTGTCAACGAAAAAAGAGCAGACGCTTTGTTCTGCTCTTCTTTCACATAATTCTATAATAGTATTACAATTATCCCCAATAGGTTCTCCAAACATTGAAATAACCCCAAGGAATTTTAAATGAGTAGGCTATCTTGCTACTGTTTGTCTTGTAGCTTCTGTTGCACCAGAAATAAACATTATAGTCATTAGCAATACCGTTAAGGTGAGTTTTGCCGTATACTGCGCCAAAAACTGCCCGCTTCACTCTTCTGGAAACGTTTGAATAATTTGCTCCGTCCCTTGAGAGCTGTGCAGATGACATAAATCCGCCACTCTTATAAATGATATCCTGAACATTGTTATATCTTGCATAGTAGGATCTCCACATTGCATTCTTTGTGTACTTTGCGGCAACATACTGGTTTGCAACACAATCTGCAACATAAACGATTGGCTTATCCCACTCTGAACCTGACATCTTGCCGACCTCATGATAAACTATACGGCACATTGCTTCCCAGCCTGCCTTGTTGAAGTCCATTCTTGCTGTCTTTATTGTTTGCGTTTTTGAATAAGCAGAAGCGGCTGAGCCATTTACAGCCTTAACTCTGAACTGATAGGAAGTCGTTCTCTGAAGACCTGTAACAGTGCAGTTCGTATTCTTGACTGTCTTGTATTTCTTCCAGCTCTTATATTTGCCGCCCTTGATGTACAGCTCATAGTTTGAAGCACCGCTTACCTTGCTCCAATGCACCTTGATAGTGTTTGTCTGCTTGTTATACGGATGAGTGAAGTCACTTCCATAGTTGATCTGAGCGGTCATCTTAGGAGTCGAAAGCTTTGCCGCAGCAGCATCGGCACTAAATCCCTCTGTCATTACCAAAAATGTCATAAGTGCTGCAATAAACATCACTATAACTTTCAGTGACTTATTCTTTGCTGAAATATAATTTGCTGAATGATCCATTAATAATACGGCTTTACAACGCATACACGCTGCATTGCCAATTCACACCCTTTCTTTTAATTAGCGGCGGTCATGTCTGTGCCGCTATTTAATTTTATTACGGTCGATTAAAATTATGTATCAATCTGTAACGATAACGGTTAAGAAAGTTACAAACTGATTACAAATTACTACACTATTGTAACACGTACAATTGCATTTGTCAAGCTTTTTTATAGTTTTTTTGATTTTTGTTTATAATTTGAAGCAAAGAATATAAAAATTGTACTAATATTTCAGCACATTGAATATTAATTTACTGTATCAGCAAGAGTTCACGCACAATTATCACAAAGAAAATATGTGCAGAATATGAACAAAATCAATGGATCAACCACAGAGATCCTGCTGTTTTTAAAAAATCTGTGGGGAAAGAGGCAAAATAATGAAAAAATATTTACCTGAGGGCAAGATCTTCAACAGCCCTGAAAACCGATATTATCTTCAAAGCGAACGAACAATGGCTGAGGCAATGGCTCAGGGATTGATACTGGAGGGTCATGCTGTGCTTTGTGACAGCGAACACAACATAATAGTAGAGCTTCCCTTTGGCAAAGGAATAATCCCAAGATCAGAGGGAGCAATCGGAATACAAGAAGGCAAAACAAAAGACATAGCATTACTTTCCAGGGTGAACAAAACGGTATGCTTCAAGGTGACAGATATTGTTCACGAAAAGGGCGAGGTCATATGCAGGTTGTCAAGGCGTCTTGCACAAGAAGAGTGCATTGAGCGATATATAAGTACACTCACATCAGGGGACGTTATACCGGCAAAGGTAACACACCTTGAGCCTTTCGGGTGCTTTGTTGACATAGGCTGTGGTCTTCCTTCACTTATACCAATAGACGCCATATCCGTCTCACGCATCACCCACCCCAACGACAGATTTTTCAACGGTCAGGACATATATGCTGTGGTAAAAAGCTGTGAGGAGGACAGGATATGCCTTTCTCACAAGGAACTTTTAGGCACATGGGAAGAAAATGCAGCATTGTTCTCCACAGGAGAAACTGTAGGCGGGATAGTACGCTCCATTGAACCATACGGTATTTTTATAGAGCTTGCTCCGAACCTTGCAGGGCTTGCAGAACCGAGAGAAAATGTGCGTGTGGGGCAGGCGGCAAGTGTTTACATAAAAGCTCTTATCCCCGAAAAAATGAAAGTAAAGCTCATTATTGTAGATGTATTTGAAAACAGCGTTTTTCCCTCAAAGATAAACTATTTCATCACCAGCGGCAGGCTCACAAAATGGGTCTATTCCACCAATGAATGTTACAAAAATATATGCTCTGAATTCGTGTGATAAGCGTACATATTTTTGTACTTGTAATCTTATTTGTACTATAATTTGTACTTGTTTTCGCAGCAAAACAAGAAATAAAAAAGGCATTGGCTTCCAATTGAAGCCAATGCCTTTTGACTTGTTAGGTCATTAAGAGGAATACCCTTTTTTCAATAGATCAACTATTCTCATAATATTTCCTCCCTGTCCCTATATTTTTTCAGAGAGTTTCAAGAAGCTCTGCGATCTTTTCTTTTTGAGCAAGCCCGTCAGAAAAAGCAGTCGCACCGCCAGCGGCTGTGCCAAGTTTAAGAGCATATTCATAATCGCCATGCAATATACCGGCGGTAAAGCCTGCCACCATTGAATCGCCTGCACCAACGGAATTTTTCACCTTACCATTACATACTCCACAGCGATGTATTTCACCGTTTTCGTCAATAAGCATTGCACCGTCCCCTGCCATTGAGATAAGCACGTTCACAGCGCCCATTTCTTTAAGCTTACGTGCGTATTTTTCTATCTCATCATCAGTAGTGAGGGTCACTCCGAACATCTCGCCAAGCTCGTGGTTGTTAGGCTTGATAAGGAAAGGTTTATATTTAAGCACATTGAGAAGCAGGTCTTTTGTTGCGTCCACTACTGTTCTGATATTCTTGTGTGCGAGCCTTTCGAGTATCTTCTCATAGATATTTGACGGCAGTGAGGCAGGTATGCTTCCTGCGAGTATAAGCGTATCTCCGTCCTGAAGCTTATCAAGCTTTGCAAAAAGCTTATTCACAGCCTCATCATCTATATCAGGACCCTGACCATTCAGTTCTGTTTCCTCAGCAGATTTTATTTTCACATTTATACGGGAATTACCGTTTTTGAGATGAACAAAATCTGTATCAATTCCCATTTCCGCTAGTCCGTTCTCGATAGCTTCACCTGTGAAGCCTGCAGTGAAGCCAAGCGCCTTTGACTGAATGCCCAGCTCTCTAAGAACTACAGACACATTTATGCCCTTGCCGCCGAAATACATCTCTTCCCTATCTGAGCGGTTGGTAGACCCAAGCTTCATTTCCCCTGTATGAACAACATAGTCGATAGCAGGATTGAATGTTACAGTATATACCATTTCACATTACCTCCTTGATATATGCTTTTGTAAGATATTTCTGTCCTGAAGCTTGTAGGTGATCGTCACTTACCTTCCGCTAATTTATCGTCGTCGCTTCTTAAAATGCAGAGAGCAACAACAAGTCCTGTCAAAGCAACAAACACCGCTTTAGTTTCAAGCAATTCTGTGACAAACGCACCCACTGCCGCTCCACTTATAAAGCAAAGGATTATGCCATAATACTGCATTGCATTACTAAGCTTTAGCTTATCCTTAGTTTTCAAATACTGAAACAGGTTATCTGTACCGCTTCTAAGATTGCCAGTACACATCGTGGTAGCGAAAGGCTTTCCGTCCATTTTCCTAAAACCCTCCACCTGCATTGCACAGGTAAAAGAAACCAGGATATTCGCCAATGTGTTAAGCGTACCGGCAGGGATAAATCCCACAATAGTCAGCACAACAAGTTCCACACCGATTATGATCCTATGCCAATGTATCCTCGGGTGTTCATTGAATTTCAGCTTCACAGCTTCCACTATCAGCACGCCAAGCATAAAGGACAGTATAGGCATGAGATAAAGAAAGACCTTCAGCCAGCTTCCCTCTTTGATATTGATAGCCAACAACACCATGTTACCTGTCTGAGCATTTGCAAAAACATGGTCACGGCTGATGTAGGTATAAGCGTCAAGATAGCCGCCCACTATTGCGAGCATCACTCCAACGCCGTAAAACTCAGCTATATGTCTGCCGTTCTTCATTGCGCAGCCCCCAGTGGCTCAAGCTCATTAAGATCATATGGCGTTTTCTGATAAATGCAGTAGTTGAGCCAGTTTGAATAAAGCAGATTAGCCGAACAGCTCCAATTGAAAATAGGCTTGTTTTCTGGATCATCGTCAGGAAAATAGCTATATGGTATCTGTATAGGCAACCCCTTTTCCTTATCTCTGAAATACTCTTTTGCAAGGGTCTCACGATCATATTCCCAGTGACCGAACAGGAAAAACTGTCTTTGCGTCCTGTCTGAAACAAGATGCACGCCCGCCTCGTTTGACACTGCCACCACTATAAGATCGTCCACCTTTTCGATATCTGCACGACGCACCTCGGTATGACGTGAGTGCGGACAATGGAAAACATCTCCAAAGCCTTTAAGAATAATGCTTTCGGGAAAGTCGATATGGTGCTTGAAATTGCCAAACATCTTCTCTTTCAAAGGATATTTGGGAACGCCATAATGATAATAAAGTCCAGCCTGAGCGCCCCAACATATGTGGATAGTTGAGAAAACATTGGTCTTTGACCATTCAAAAACTCTGCAAAGCTCGTCCCAGTAATCAACGTCTTCATACTCCATTTGCTCAACAGGCGCACCGGTGATTATAAGACCGTCATATCGGTTATCACACACCTCGTCAAAGTTCTTGTAGAAAGCGAGCATATGCTCGATAGATGTGTTCTTTGACATATGACTGCCCATCTGAATAAGGTCGATGTCAACATGAAGAGGGGTGTTGCTCAAAAGACGGAGAAGCTGCGTTTCTGTCGCAATTTTGTCAGGCATGAGATTGACAATAGCGATCTTCAAGGCACGAATGTCCTGATGAGCGGCTCTGTCATCGGGAATAACGAATATATTCTCCTTTTCCAACGTTTGGAACGCAGGAAGGTCATTTGGTATTTTAATTGGCAAAGTATATCCCACCTTTTAATTATACTCTAAAAGTTTATTATAACACGATCTCTGTTAAAAATCAACCAAAAGAGAGATTTATTCATATATTATTGAGAAAAAAGGGAGCGACCTAAGCCGCTCCCTATGTGTATCAACAGTATTCAGATCCGTACAATTATTCGTAAAGTGGATATTTCTTGCAGATAGCGTTTACCTTTTCTCTGATCTCATCAGCCTTATTGTCAAAGTCTGTTGCTGTGAGATACATACACTCAGCAATAACGTCCATGTCCTCCTCAACAAGTCCCCTTGTGGTAACTGCCGCTGTACCAACTCTTACACCGCTGGTTACAAATGGCTTCTCAGGGTCGTTAGGGATAGCATTTTTGTTTACAGTGATGTAAACCTCGTCAAGCTTTTTCTCAAATTCCTTGCCTGTGATGTGGAATGGTCTGAGGTCAACAAGCATAAGATGATTGTCTGTGCCGCCTGATACGAGATTGAATCCTCTGTCAAGAAGTCCCTTTGCAAGAGCCTGTGCATTCTTTACGATCTGCTCACCGTATGCCTTGAACTCAGGCTTGAGAGCCTCGCCAAAGCAAACTGCCTTTGCAGCGATAACGTGCATAAGAGGGCCGCCCTGTGTGCCCGGGAAAATAGCAGAATTTATCTTCTTAGCTATATACTCGTTGTTTGTGAGTATAAGTCCTCCTCTTGGTCCTCTCAGAGTTTTATGTGTTGTTGTTGTAACAATGTCAGCATATGGTACCGGTGACTGGTGGCAGCCTGCGGCAACAAGTCCTGCAATATGCGCCATATCTACCATAAGATATGCACCAACAGCCTTTGCTATCTCAGAAAGCTTCTCAAAATTGATAGCTCTTGGATAAGCGCTTGCACCGGCAACAATAAGTCTAGGTCTGCACTTGTTAGCCTGCTTATAAAGAGCCTCGTAGTCGATATAACCCTCGTCATTTACGCCGTAAGGAACGAAGTTGAAATACTTACCTGAAAGGTTTACAGGTGAGCCGTGTGTAAGGTGTCCGCCAGCGTCAAGGCTCATACCCATAACAGTGTCGCCCGGTTTAAGAAGAGCAAAATAAACAGCAGTGTTAGCCTGAGCGCCGGAATGTGGCTGAACGTTAGCATACTTAGCACCGAAGAGCTTGCAAGCCCTTTCAACAGCTATATCCTCCACAACGTCAACGCACTGACAGCCGCCATAATATCTCTTACCAGAATATCCCTCAGCATACTTATTAGTAAGCACAGAACCCATTGCAGCCATAACGGCAGGTGAAACGATATTTTCGCTTGCGATAAGCTCAAGATTTCTTCTCTGTCTTGCCAGCTCGGCTTCCATTGCTTCGCCGACTTCTTTATCGACATTTTCAACAAAGCCGATAGTATCCATTATTTTCATCGAAATTACTCCCATCATAAAATTTTACGGACATTCCGTTCTCTTTTATTATAACGTATTTTTCTTTTGATGTCAACGAAAATTTTTTTTGATTGAGGAATGAGGAGTGAGGAATTAGGGTATCGCCTGCGGCGATTTGTTTTTTGTAGAATACGATCTACAGCCGCAAGAACGCTTCGCTCTTTTCGTTTTTTCCATTTCTCACTTTTTTATCTTATCCCAATAGGCTTTCGCCATTTGCTCCGTCTTATTCTCACCATACTGATAATAAGTCCTCCCCACAAGCTTATCAGGCAGATACTGCTGTTTTACCCAATGGTTTGGATAATCATGGGGATAAAGATAGTGCTGTCCTTTCACTTTTGCGCCCTCGCCGTCAAAATGCTTATTCTGCAAGTGCCGTGGATAATCTCCGAAATCACCGTTTCTCACATCTGCTAAAGCTGCGTCTATTGCTGATTCAGCAGAATTTGATTTTGGCGCAGTGGCAAGAAGAACCACAGCTTCCGCCAATGGTATCCTTGCTTCAGGCAGTCCCCGCCTGCAGTGCGGAATCAACGCAGGATTTCGTCACCACCGCTGCCATAGGATACGCAAGTCCAATATCCTCGCTTGCAATAACAAGCAGCCGTCTGCACAGAGAAATGATATCCCCCGCTTCCATAAGCCGTGCGGCATAATGAAGTGCGGCGTTCTCGTCA
Organism: Ruminococcus sp. AM31-15AC; assembly: GCF_003462045.1. NCBI lineage: Bacteria > Bacillati > Bacillota > Clostridia > Eubacteriales > Oscillospiraceae > Ruminococcus > Ruminococcus sp. AM31-15AC. Next base: position 89,587 of record NZ_QTYG01000001.1, read on the forward strand.
GAACCTCTTATGGACTTCTGCAAAGCCGACAGAATATCATAATGCTCATCTCCTGCACGGTCATAGCGCATATTGCTGCGCTGAGTAAGAAGCTTCACATTATCAAGGTTCACGGTGAGCTTTTCACCGTCATTATCTGCCGAAAGTATGCAAAGCTCCACTGTATTTATTGACTTTCTCACATCACCACCACAGCCCCTTGCGATATGCTCCAACACACCATTTTCAAGACGCAGTTTCAGCCCCAACTCATCAGCCATAAGCTGAAAAGCACGCTTTATTGCAGGCAAGATCTCCTCCGAAGTCAGCGGCTTGAACTCAAACACAGTTGAACGGCTAATTATAGCATTGTACACATAAAAATACGGATTTTCAGTGGTAGAAGCGATAAGAGTTATCTTGCCGTTTTCAATGTATTCAAGAAGCGATTGCTGTTGTTTTTTGTTAAGATACTGTATCTCGTCAAGATAAAGCAAGATACCATTGATACCGCTGAGTGTCTCAGTTTCAGCAACTATCTGCTTGATATCAGCAATAGAAGCACTTGTGCCGTTAAGCTTATGCATAGTCATATTAGCATTATTTGCTATCATTCTTGCGACCGTGGTTTTGCCAACACCTGACGGACCATAAAAAATCATATTCGGTATTTTACCGCTTTCGATAATACGCCTGAGAGGTTTATTTTCGCCTAACAGGTGGGTCTGTCCCACAATATCATCAAGGGTTTTGGGTCTAATTCGTTCAGCCAAAGGCACACTCATTTTATGATCTCCTTAAAAAGCAATTAGTCTAAAATGTTCTGAATATCCTCTAAATGAAGCTGATAAGCCATGCTGTTTATCTTTTTTAGCAGGTAGGTTTTTGCAACAAGAACAGCTTCCTGATATTTGGTGTTTTCCATACCAAGGCAAATACGATAAATAATAAATTGATTAGAGGAGATTTTCATGATAATGTGATTATTGCCCTCGAAAGTACCACGGCAAATGGAGTTGGAGTTGACGAAGTTCCAAAGGTCGGAGTAAGTGAGAGCAGTGACTTCATCAGTAATAAACTGTTGGATAAGTTCATTCATATGGACACCCCCTATAGTGTATTTTCTTTAGTATAGCACATATTTCCGCATAATTCAAGGGAAAAAGCGGTCAAAGTTGGGAGTGTCGCCCGTTAGCTTCATGACCTCGTATCGTAAACAACAAAATGTAGGGGACGGCGACCCCGACGTCCCGATATCGAAGCGTCGAATTTTTTTGATTGTGACAAATTTATGCAAGCGACCGAAACGAACGAACAATGCTCGTCCCTGCCACAAATTGTGCGTTTTCTCAAAGTTTGTGCAATAAATTACAAGATGTAACGTCCAAAAAGCGGGCTGTCGAGGGCGCCAGCCCTACATGGTTTGTTAAACAAATAAATAATGTGCGGATAACGCAGAAATGCAACAAAAAAAGAGGCAGAATACTCCGCCTCTCATTTATCTGTACAAAGATTTGTACTATTATTTCTTTCTGGTCGAACTTACCGCACGAGTTATCTCAGGCTCTGCTTCGCCACGAACACATTCAGCCGTTATCTTTATGCCAACTATCTCATCATCAGATGGTGCTTCAAACATGAGCTTTGTGAGTATCTTCTCAACTATCGCTCTAAGTCCTCTTGCTCCTGTCTTTTCTTCAATAGTCCTCTTGGCTATCTCTCGCTTTGCGTCCTCTGTGATCTCAAAATCGATGTTGTCAAGCTTGAAAAGCTTCGTGTATTGCTTGATAAGCGAGTTCTTTGGCTCTGTCAAGATCCTGCAAAGTGCGTCCTCGTCAAGCTCGTCAAGAACCGTGATAACAGGAAGTCTGCCCACAAGCTCCGGTACGATACCGAACTTAACAAGATCGTGTGGTACTACCCTCTTCATCACATTGTTATCATCCTCCTTGCTCTTGACCTTTCCGCCAAAACCAAGTGATGATGACTCTGTACGCTTCTTGATAACACTGTCAAGTCCCTCAAAAGCTCCGCCACAGATAAACAAAATATTCTTTGTATCTATCTGTATGAACTCCTGATGTGGGTGCTTTCTGCCACCCTGTGGAGGCACATTGGACACACAGCCCTCTACTATCTTAAGAAGTGCCTGCTGTACGCCCTCACCGCTTACATCTCTTGTGATAGAAACGTTCTCCGATTTTCTTGATATCTTATCTATCTCGTCGATATAAATAATACCGTTCTGAGCCGCTTCAACATTATAATCTGCCGCCTGAATAAGCCTTGTAAGCACGTTTTCAACATCGTCGCCTACATAGCCTGCCTCTGTGAGAGTAGTAGCGTCAGCAATGGCAAAAGGCACGTTCAGAAGCCTTGCCAAAGTCTGTGCAAGCAAAGTTTTTCCTGTTCCTGTTGGTCCAAGAAGCAAAACGTTGCTTTTCTGTATCTCTACGTCATCATCGTCATTAAGTGACAAAATTCTCTTGTAATGATTGTATACCGCAACAGAAAGCGCTATCTTTGCTTCCTCCTGCCCGATAACATACTCATCAAGAACTGCCTTTATCTCCGCAGGCTTCTTAAGGGTTATGCCGCTGTCAGCTGCATTTTTACCCTTGCCACGCTGCTTCGTTGTAGGAAGTCCCTCCTGCTCAGCCAGAACATTATAGCAATAAAGTACACACTCGTCACAAATGTGGCTCGTGCCTGCTGAAAAAAGTGTTCTAACCTTGTCCTCAGGCTTGCCGCAGAACGAGCATTTTCTTATTGTATCATTAGCCATTTATTTCACCGAACCTATCTGTTAGTTATTACCTTGTCGATAAGACCGTATTCAAGAGCCTCCTGAGCTGTCATGTAATTGTCACGCTCAGTGTCGATGTTGATCTGCTCGATAGGCTTGCCTGTGTTCTGGGCAAGTATCCTGTTGAGCTTCTCTCTGGTCTTTACCATGTGGTCAGAATGTATCTTGATATCTGTACACTGACCGGAAATTCCGCCGCCTGCGATAAGAGGCTGATGAATGAGTATCTCACTGTTTGGCAGAGCAAATCTCTTACCCTTTGTGCCGCTTGAAAGCAGGAATGAACCCATTGAAGCAGCCATACCCATACATATAGTTGACACGTCGCACTTGATATACTGGATAGTATCATAGATAGCCATGCCGGCTGTGATAACTCCTCCGGGGCTGTTTATATAAAGGTCGATATCCTTTTCAGGATCCTGTCCCTCAAGATAAAGCAACTGTGCCACTACTACGCTTGCCACTGCGTCGTCTATCTGGTCGCAGAGCATGATTATTCTGTCATTGAGCAGGCGGGAATAAATGTCATAGCTTCTCTCGCCTCTGCTTGTCTGTTCCACTACATAAGGTACCAATGCCATAAAATTGCCTCCTTAATCTATTTTCGCCCGCATAAGGTCATGCGGGCGAAAGCATAAATTATCTTACTTTATAACTGCTGCGTCCTTGATAAGGTCAACAGCCTTGCCAACTGCAATATCCTTCTTAAGGTCGTCATCATGGATAAACTGCTTGATCTGGTCAACGTCAAGCTTGTAAGCCTCAGCAAGCTTATCAAACTCAGCCTTGAGCTCGTCCTCAGTTACCTCGATATTCTCAAGCTTTGCGATCTTCTCAAGTGCAAGTCTGAGCTTGACCTGCTTCTCAGCCTGCTCAGCATATGCCTTCTTTACAGTGTCGATAGTCTGACCTGTATACTGCATATAGAGATCAAGTGAGATGCCCTGTGGTGCAAGTCTCTGCTCCAGCTCGCCGATCATCTCGTTTACTCTGTTGTCAAACATAACCTGTGGGATCTCAGCTGTCATGTTCTCGATGACCTTATCGAATATCTTAGCCTCAACCTCAGAATCAGCGTGCTTCTCGTTAGCTTCCTCAAGCTTCTTCTTAACGTCAGCCTTGTATTCGTCAACTGTATCGAACTCTGTTGAATCCTTTACCATATCATCGTCCAGTTCAGGCATAACCTTCTTTGATATGCTCTTGAGCTTGATCTTGAATACAGCAGGTGCGCCTGCAAGTTCCTTTACCTGATACTCCTCAGGGAATGTTACGTTGATGTCGAAATCCTCACCGGCATTGTGACCAACGATCTGATCCTCAAAGCCAGGAATGAACTGACCGCTGCCAAGTGACAGTGTGAAATCTTCTGCCTTGCCGCCCTCGAAAGCAACATCGTCCTTGAAGCCCTCGAAGTCGATAACAACGTCATCGCCGTTTTCAGCAGCTCTGTCGTCAACTGTTTCAACAGTAACGTTCTTCTCTCTGAGAGCGTCAAGCTGCTTGTTGATATCCTCATCAGTTACAGGATTGACAACTTTTTCAACTTCTATACCCTTATAGTCCTTAACTTCAACCTCAGGCTTTGTGATGCAAGTTGCCTTGAGCTTTACGCCGTTTTCCTTGCTGATCTCAGTTACCTCTACCTCTGGGCGAGTAACAAGTTCCAGACCTGACTCTTCAACTGCGCCGTTTACAACAGGAGCGTACAGAAGATTTACAGCGTCCTCAAAAAATACCTGCTCGCCGTATTCCTTTTCGATAAGCTTTCTAGGAGCCTTACCCTTACGGAAGCCAGGCATAGCGATATTCTTTCTTGCTTTAAGATAAGCTTTCTCTATTGCAGCCTCAAAATCCTCAGCAGAGATCTCGATCTCAAGCTCGTACTTATTGGTTTCAACATTGTTTGTAGCTTTTAAACTCATTTATTATTCCTCCATTATATAAATGTATCTTATACATTATAGCACAAATATATTGTCATTTCCAGCATTTTTTTATAAATTGTCACTTTGCACAATTTTCGTTATGTCCAATGGGTCAAAATGCAAGAAATCACTAGCTATAAGCCGATATTCCACTCCGTCACGAGTGCCGTTTATTGCATAAGCGTGGGCTCTTCCGTGAAGGTGTCCGTAAAAACACTTTTTTATGCCGTATTTATGAAGCACTTCAAGCATATCATAATTACAGCTATTGCCGAAAAGCGGCGGATAATGCAAAAACACCACAGGCTCTAAGCCTGCCTTTTGCGCAGACTCGATAGAGAGTGCAAGTCTGCCTGCTTCCCTTGCCAGAACCTTCTGATCTGCAGGTTCACCATTATCGCTTATCCAGCCTCTCGTTCCGCATATGCCGTAGCCCTCGTAGCTGTAATGATTATTATGCAGGATATTTATGGTATCAAAACCGTTTTCTGCGAAAAATTTATCCATTTTGTTCTTGGTGTTCCACCAATAATCATGATTGCCCTTGGATATTATTTTTCTGCCGTTGAGCTTGTTTAGGAACTCGAAGTCTTTTTTCGACTGCTCAAAATTCATTCCCCACGAGATATCACCTGGTATCACCACAGTGTCCTCGGGACGAACTTTGTTCTGCCAGTTTGTTTCAAGCTTTGTCACATAGTCAGACCAGCCGCCGAATATATCCATTGGTTTATCTGTACCCAGCGACAAATGCAAGTCGGCAATGGCAAATAGGCTCACGGTTTTTCCTCCATTCCAGAAACTTCATGTATTATCCCGACCACTCATGCACATACTACTTTTGCAGCAAAAAGCTGCAGAAGGAGCGATGTACAAATGGAGAAGGATAGAATTTACGGTATCCACTGCAACGTAGACAAATGCGTTTACAACAGCAACAACTGCGAATGTACCGCAGGCAAGATCAACGTAGGCTGTACCTGCACCGACCCTAACTGCTGTGACGAAACAGAGTGCAAGACATTCAAGGCAAGAGGCTAATTCCCCTCGCCATGGTCAGTGGACATACGCTGTGCGCTGACCTCCGCCCGACAATAGTCGGACGGGTACATATCAAATACCCAGAGCTGAGTAGATGTAATCCTTCATATCAGCCTTGTCGATCACCTTTGTGAATCTTACTTCCTTATCTTTAAGCGCAGCAAGTGAAGCAGGAACAGGTATCTTTGAAACCTCGGCAAGCTCGTCAACAAGACCGAACTCGTCAGCGTTTGTATCCTTACCGATAGCTGCGAGAACTGAGCCTGAGAACTTATATGGGCTTGCTGTTGAAGCGATGACAGTCTTTGTCTTGTCGCCTGTAGCAGCCGCATAGTCCTTGTATACCTTCACTGCAACGGCTGTGTGAGTGTCGCAGGTGTAGGAATACTCGTCATAGATCTCCTTGATACAAGCCTTTGTCTGCTCATCGTCGCAGCAGCCTGCATAGAACTCGTCAGCGATAGCCTTCTTCACTTCGTCTGTTACCTCATATCTGCCAGTCTTGGAAAGGCTGCCGAACCACTCTCTTATCTGAGCGTCATCAGAGCCGCTAAGGTGATAAAGAAGTCTTTCAAGGTTTGAAGAGATAAGGATATCCATAGAAGGTGAGATAGTTGTATGGAACGGACGGTTTCTGTCATAAATACCTGTCTTTATAAAGTCAGTAAGTACGTTATTTGCGTTTGAAGCGCAGATAAGCTTATTAACAGGAACGCCCATATGCTTTGCATAGTAGCCTGCAAGGATATTACCGAAGTTGCCTGTTGGAACAACGATATTTATCTTGTCGCCAAGCTCTATCTCACCGTCAGCAACAAGCTGAGCGTATGTAGATACATAGTAGATTATCTGTGGTGCAAGTCTGCCCCAGTTGATAGAGTTTGCAGAGGAGAACATCATGCCGTTCTCAGCAAGCTTGTCGGCAGTTTCCTTGCTTGTGAAGATAGTCTTAACACCTGTCTGAGCGTCGTCAAAGTTGCCCTTGATTGCGCAAACGCCGACGTTGCCGCCCTCCTGAGTTGTCATCTGCTTTTTCTGCATAGCCGAAACGCCGTCCTCCGGATAGAACACGAGTATCTCTGTACCCTCAACGTCCTTGAAGCCCTCGAGAGCAGCCTTGCCTGTGTCGCCTGATGTAGCAACGAGGATAACTACCTTCTTGTCAACGCCAAGCTTCTTGATAGAAGTTGTAAGCAGATATGGAAGTATCTGGAGAGCCATATCCTTAAACGCACAAGTTGGACCATGCCACAGTTCGAGCATATAAGTGCCGTCAAAAAGGTGAGCAAGCTCTGCAATATTGTCTGTGTCGAAATTCTTTGTGTTGTAAGCACCCTCTACACAGTAGCGTATCTCAGCCTCTGTGAAATCTGTGAGGTACTTTGAGAAAACGAAAAATGCTCTCTCAGCGTAGCTTTTTTCGCCAAGAGCCTTGATATCATCAAGTGTTATGGCAGGTATCTCAGACGGAACGAAAAGACCGCCGTCCTCAGAAATGCCCTGTGCTATCGCCTGTGCAGACGAAACCTTTACTTCGCTGTTTCTTGTACTTTTGTAAAACATAAACAACAACCCTTCTTGTTTTAGATGTCCGACAGGTGTCGGCTATTTACAGACCCTTTGTTCCCACGCACCCGAAGATACCACAGCACAGCGGGCGAACGCTGTTCGCCCCTACATATGCCCTGTATATCAGTGCACGAGCCCCAAGGTCTTTACTTCCTGCTTGCGTCAAAAGCGTTCACATAATATCTTAGCTTTTTGACTCTGCCGTTCTCCAGCTCCACCGCCGCAACATCGAACCGACAGCACACAGGCTCTAAAATCCCCTTACAAAAAGCCTGTGCTGTCTGAACGATATGCCGCTGCTTGACCGGATCAACTGCCTCTTCAGCGGAGGTAAGAGAGCCATGCTCCCTAGTTTTGACCTCAACGAAAGCTATGATATCCGCTTTCTCTGCGATTATATCTATTTCACCGCCTCTGACGGTAAAATTCCTCTTTATTATCTCATACCCGTGTCTTACAAGAAAGCCGCAAACTGCGTCCTCCCCGATATTGCCAGCCTTTCGGCGCTGGGTATGGTCAATGCCCATTTTTCTTTGCATAATACTTTTTGAGAAAACTCATTCTATGTATACCGCATGGTCCATACTGGTCTATCATCTGATAGTGGAGCTTTGTGCCATAGCCTTATGCTTCTCAAACCGATACTCAGGATATTGTTCAGCCATTTGCTCCATATACCTGTCCCTTGCGACCTTTGCAAGAATTGAAGCCGCCGCCACTGCCTGACTTTTGGCATCGCCTTTTACCACCGCTATGGCAGGACATTCAAGACCCTCAGGGGTCTTGTTCCCGTCAATAAGGCAGACATCAGGCTTTGTATCCATATCCTCCACCGCTCTTTTCATTGCAAGCATTGCGGCGTTAAGTATATTTATATCCTCTATCTCTTCAACTGTTGCGGTCTGTATAGAAAAGTCAACTGCTTTTTCCATTATCTCATCAAAAAGCTCCTCACGCTTTTTCGCTGTAAGCTTTTTGCTGTCGTTTATCCCCTCTATAACCGTGTCCTTATCAAATATCACAGCCGCTGCAAACACATCTCCTGCAAGAGGACCTCTGCCAGCTTCATCGCAGCCGCACACCACGTTATGATCTTTTCTTATCTCGTTGTCAAACTCGCTGAGCGTCATATCAATACCCCTTTGGCTTTTCAAGAGTAAGTCTGCCAAGAGTACCGTTTCTGAACTCGTCCATAACTGTAATGGCTGCCCTTTCGGTATTTATCTCTCCGCCAGAAACTAAAAAGCCACGCTTTCTGCCTATTCTTTCAAGAAGCTCAAAGCCTACCACACAGCCGATAGTTTCCTCGTCAGCAGGCTCTATATCATCGGTTCTTATGCCGTAACGTTTCTCGATAAGCTCAGGATAGTTCTCTTTCAAAAACTCCAGCAGACGGCAGGCAAGATATTCCATGTCCATGATATCGTCCTTGACTGCGCCTGTAAATGCGAGCCTTTCGCCAACAAGCTTATCCTCAAACTTAGGCCACAGCACACCGGCATATCCAAAAGCTCAAAGCCCTCGTCAAGCTTCACCCACTGTTTGCCTCTTGTAACACCCGGTCTGTCCTCGACTTTTGCAAGCCTTGACCCTGCAAGTCTGTTTATAAATGACGACTTGCCAACGTTTGGTATACCGACTATCATTATCCTTATAGGTCTGCCGGACATACCCTTGGCATTCCATTTCTCGATATCGTCCTTTAAAAGCTCTTTGAGCTTTCCATAAAACTTGCTTACGTTTTTGCCACTCCTACAATCTGTAGCAAGAGCAGTTATTCCCTGTTTTGCATAATAGTCCAGCCACATTGCCGTTACTTCCGGATCGGCTGAATCAGCCTTGTTGAGAAGCACAAGCCTTGGCTTTGAGCCTACGATACGCTTCATTTCAGGGTTTCTGCTTGAAAACGGGATACGAGCGTCAGTTATTTCCACCACTGCGTCCACAAGCTTCAGATTTGACGCCATAATGCGGCGTGTTTTTGCCATATGTCCAGGAAACCACTGAACGTGAGATACTTCGCTCATATCTTCCTCCTTACTCTAACTCAATCTACCTTACCAACGCCCTCATCATTGCCTGCCGCAAATCGAAACAGAACTCTGCCGACTATCTCGTCATAAGGCACATATCCTATTACACGGCTGTCTGTGGAATGATTTCGGTTGTCGCCCATTACAAAGCAACAGCCCTCAGGCACTTCATATTCATAAACTTCACTTTCTTTATTATAGTATCTTTCATCAAAATACTCATCATCAAAGCTGCCGTCGCACTTAATATAGCTCTCATCAAGCACTGCTCCGTTGACCTTGACTATAGCCGACTTGTTGTCTATCTCGACCTTTTGCCCTTCTACGGCAATGATACGTTTGATTATCCTATTGTCAAGAACAGACGAGTTGACCACAACTATATCCCCCTGCTTTGGCGTATAAAGCAGTTTTGATATAACAAGAGAATCATTTTCAAAAAGAGTGTCCTGCATTGACTGTCCTTGTACATTCACTGTTCTGAACACAAAAGTAAAAACAAGTACGACCACGAACATTGCCATGACTATGATCTCAAGAAAGTCGAACAGATTATCAACAGCTCTTTTACCCTGCTTTTTCAACTTACCTTACCAAAGCTGTCAAATGGATAAAGCCTTAAAACTGCCTTGCCAAGCACGTCGGAGGGGTCGATAAAGCCTATCCTTCTGCTGTCTGTGGAATTATTTCTGTTATCGCCCATAACGAACAGCTTGCCCTCAGGCACGTCATACTCAAAAACATTTTCTTCCACTTCATATTTCTCATCAAAGAGATTAGTGTTATACATAGCTTCCCTGATATTGTCATTTGAAATGACCTTACCGTTTACTGTAACGGTGTTGTTATTATAATCAACGACAACCTTATCTCCGCCTGTGCCGATAACACGCTTGATGATAGTTTTGCCGAGCTTTTCGCTGTTGATAACAACAATATCGCCCTTTTGCGGTGTATAATTTATGTGAGTGATTATAAGTCTGTCCTGATCCTGCAAGGTCTCACGCATAGAAGGACCCTGAACAAGAACTATCCTGAAGAAGAAAGTAAATATCAGTATCACCACAAACATAGCGAACACGAAAGACTCAGCCATTCAAAGACCTCGTCCATAACATTCACGGGCTGTTTTTCCTTTAGGTCGTCAGGGGCGGCTTTTTTAGCCATGTCAATATCCTCCTGAGAAACGTCGCCGAATTTTTTATTATCGTCCATAAAAGCCTCGATCCTTTATCCAAAGGCGGCAAAAGCCGTCAAATACTCATATAGATTTATTATATCAAATTTCAAAACAAATTACAAGGGGGTAAGGAAAATTTCTTTGAGATAGGGGGAGCGGAAGGTTTAAGTGGGGAATGAGGAATGAGGAGTGAGGAATGAGCATAGCTGACCAAAGTAAAGACCAAGCACAAAGTAAAAGTTACCACCGAGCGCAGCGATTTTGCGGCATGACAAACTCTCCCGAATAATCTGTAGGGGCGAACAGTGTTCGCCCGTGCTCAGAATTTGCCATAATTCTGAATTGTAGATGCGGTGGGATAGTTATTACATCTACCGAACAATGTAATAATCAGGGTTTGCTACTTCGACAGGCGAACAGCGTTCGCCCCTACACATACATCGTGCAGATATGGCAAGTACAGCAAAACACCCCCTACAGGAACTTTGACAGATCAACATTCATGGCAAAGTCGTCATACCACGACAGATCGCAGCCTTGTCTTTCTTTGGGCTTTGCCGCAGTCTTTCTCTTTGAATCATTGTCAAGCCAGCCTGAGATTATGCGGTATGGGTCTGTGCAGTGCCTGCCCTTGGTAAACAGCCATTGAGATAATTTAGATATATAGCTCTCTAAAGACAGACCGACAGACCGACACCTGCTTTCAAGCTCGTTATACTGCTTTGATGTGAGCATTATATTTTTGTGTGTGCCGAAAGACCTGACTCCAGACTCCGCTGTCCCTGCGTCTTTCTTTTTCTCTTTATCTATAGCTTTATCTTTATCTTTGTCTTTATCTATATCTTTATCTGTATCTTTGTCTTTATCTATATCTATATCTTTATCTTTATCAGCTTTTTTTGCTTTTTCTGAAAACCTTTTGGTTTGTGAAAAAGCTTTTGGTTTTTCTGCGGTATCATTTATACCCTGAGGTTTTTCTTCTGCATTATCTGCTGATGCAGCTGTCTGCTCAGCTTTTTCATCAGTATTCCCTGACTCATCAGACTTTTTAGGTCTGCCGCCCTTTTTACCGCACTCGCTCCTTTGAGCACACGTCTCTTCCCATGCAATGCCGTCACGCTCGATAGCAGCCCTCATCATAAGAAACGCTATCTTTGCTCCGCCTGACAGCTTTGGTGATTCTCCCCTCTTTGCATAAGCAAACAGCGCCATGACAAGCTCGCCTATCTCTTCGCTGCTGTCAAGCGCCTGAAAAATGTCCTCCCAGTCTTTGTAAAGCATGAACGCTTTGTTGTCTGTGTGAAAATTCTTTGCCATTTTTATCGTCCTTTCTCTGTGAAGCAGAGGTAATTATCCCCCTCTACTTATCCAGAAAAAAGGGCGTTTTGTTGCATAAAAAATGCAACAATTGCAGAAATGTTGCCAAATTAAAATATAAATCATTTGTTTGCACAAATCAAGTGCTGATATTTTGTGCAATTTGACAATAAGAATTCTCCATAGCCAAAGCGGCAAGGGATAAAAAAAGAGCCGACCAAAGCCGACTCATTTTTATAGAAAGAATTATCTGATAGCTTCCTTGACCTTAGCTGCCTTACCAACTCTGTCACGGAGATAATAGAGCTTAGCACGGCGAACCTTACCGCTGCGTACAACCTCTACCTTTTCAACTACAGGTGAATGAACAGGGAAAACTCTCTCGATTCCACAGCCGTGAGCTACTCTACGAACTGTGAATGTCTCGTGGATTCCACCGTGCTTCTTAGCGATAACTGTGCCCTCGAATACCTGGATTCTGGACTTGTCACCCTCTGTAATTCTTACGTGTACCTTTACTGTATCACCAACGTTGATAACAGGTGCCTCGGATTTAAGGCTTGAATTAGAAATCTGCTTTAAAGCGTCCACTTTAAATTCCTCCTTAATATTTTCAGACATTCATTCGCTTTATGGCAGCTATCGCTGCAAAGCCAGAGGACTGCCCGCTTTAATGTCGTGCCTTTCGTTCAAAGGCGTGGCATTAACTCTCGTCGGAAGAACCGACGGTAATTCAAATGCTTTAATATTATACCACATCTCAAAACCTTTTGCAAGGATATTTATATAAAATTTTCGCCGTTTGCCATGAGTATTTTTGTACGTTCTGTATAAATTTCCGATATTTCTATACCATAACGCTCACAGAACGTGTCTATGACTACGTTCACATTAAGATTGAAGGAACTTCCGCAGGGCAGCTTTAAAGTCACCTCAAAGCTGTCCTCTAGCTCTTTGCTGTCAAGCACTGTGATATGTGGCTTTATATCCACAAGATTGATAGTCTTTTTCTTGGTTCGCTTTTCTATCTCTATCTTGTCAAGCGCTATGAACTTGCCGAAAAGCTCCGCCACTTCATGTACGCTCTTATCTGTTTTCAGCCTTGCCACATACTCCGCCGCTGTAATATCGGTATGCTTATGCTCAGGCTTTGAAACGCTCACTATCTCCAGACCAACAGGCGTTTGAGCGTTCATTCTCTCCAGAACCTCGTTGTATGGAATATCCTCCGTGAGAGCAAAGTCCATTATCTCTACCCTGCTGTCAGTGCCAAGGGGCAATGCAAGTGGGAACATTATATACACATGGGGGTTGAAGCCCTGAGTGTGCCATATTGGCAGGTGCGCCCTTTTGAACACTCGCTGAAAGGCTCTCATAAGGTCAAGGTGGGAAATGTATTTCGCCCTGCCTGTTTTTGAAAATACCGCTCTGTACTCAAATCTCTCCAAACGGAGATTTACATTCTTCGGCTCAGCGTTTGCCACAGTAAACACCTCCGTATTCGCATTTTATGCCACAGCCTGAACAGCCCTCTTTGCAGTTTCGTGTAGTCACTGCCTGATGTGCTTTCTTGTTCTCACGAACGAAAAACTCGTGGCTTACAAGATAATCAAGGTGCGACCACGGCGCTATCTCGTCATAAGAACGTCTGCGGTGAGCATAGAAGCTTGTATCAAGCCCGCACTCCTCAAATGCTTCCTGCCACTTGTCAGCCTTGAAATGCTCGTCCCAGCCGTCAAGATAACAGCCTTTTTTCCATGCGGTGTATATCGCCTTACCAAGACGTCTGTCACCCCTTGCAAGAACCGCTTCCAATATAGATGTATAGGATTGGTGAGTGCTAAGGCGTATCTTGCGGCTTGTAAGGCTCTTGAAAAGGTGTTCCTGTTTCTCTTTTATCTCCTCGGGAGTTGCCTGCGGTTCAAACTCGAAAGGCGTAAAAGGCTTTGGTACGAATGTTGCAGTAGAAACTGATATCTGCACGCTTTTGCCACGCTTTTCTTTTGGCGTTTCGTAATAAAGGTCAAGGACTTTCTGCGCAAGCTTTGCGATACCCTCAACGTCCTCCAGCGTTTCCTCTGGCAGACCAAGCATGAAATAAAGCTTTACAGTGCTGTAACCGCCCTCGAAAGCCGTTCGGCAGGTACGCATTATCTCCTCCTCGGTGATATTTTTGTTTATTACGTCACGAAGACGCTGTGTGCCAGCCTCAGGAGCAAAGGTCAGACCGCTTTTTCTTACAGACTTTATTTTCTCCAAAAGTTCTTCACTGAAATTGTCTATTCGCAATGAAGGCAGTGAAAGGTTTATCTGCTCGCCGTCGGTGTATTCCACAAGATTTTCCAAAAGCTTGTTTATCTCAGTGTAATCGCTCGTAGACAGTGACGAAAGAGAAACCTCCTCATAGCCTGTCTGCTCACAAAGGGACTTTGTTTCGTTCTTTATGGTGTCGATGCTTTTCTCTCTGAATGGTCGGTAAATAAAGCCTGCCTGACAGAATCGACAGCCTCTTATGCACCCTCTCAGTACCTCAACCACCGCTCTGTCATGGACTATCTGAGTGAACGGCACAACAAAGCCCTCAGGGTAATATACCTTGTCAAAATCCTTTATAACACGCTTTTTCACTCTGGCAGGTGCCTCAGGAACGTTTGGCGTGATAGACTTCACAGTACCGTCCTCATTGTAATCCACATCATAGAAAGACGGAACATAAACACCCTCCAGCTTTGCGGCTTCTCTTAGAAACTCCTGCTTAGTAGGCTTCAAAGGCTTCATTCTCTCGTAAAGTTCAAGAAGCTCCACATTGACTTCCTCACCCTCGCCAAGAATGAACAGGTCGAAAAAGTCAGCCATAGGCTCAGGATTGCAGGCACACGGACCGCCTGCGATAACAAGGGGCGTAAGCTCAGTTCTGTCCTTAGCAAGCACCGGCACGCCTGCAAGGTCGAGCATTTCAAGCACATTATTATAAGAAAGCTCATACATGAGAGTAAAGCCGATGAAGTCGAAATCCTTTATAGGGTCAAGGCTCTCCAGTGCGTAAAGTGGGATATCATTCTCACGCATGAGTTTGTTATAGTCCTCCTCAGGCATAAAGACACGCTCGCACCACCAGTTCTCACGGGCGTTTTTCAGACCATAAAGTATCTTCATGCCAAGGTGTGACATACCGACCTCATAAGTATCAGGAAAACAGAAAGCGAACCGCACGTCCACCTTATCCTTATCCTTCACCACGCTGCCCACCTCGCCGCCTATATACCTAGACGGACGCTGCACTTTAAGCAGCAGCTTTTCTATTTTCTTTTTCAGTTCTTCCAAAGTTTTATCCTCCGATATTGAATGTCTGTACTATCTCACCGCACCCGGTAAAGCGAGAGCAATACACAAAGTGAGGTGAAACGGGCGAACACTGTTCGCCCCTACAGTAAAAGTGCAAATGCCAATACATTTTGATTATACCAAAAATTTATTACAAAAGCAATAAGCAAAGTGTTAATATATGACTTCTGAGAGGACGATAAAACAGAAAGTTGCGGCAAATGATATGCTGACAGTGCCGTGAAGTATCATATATATCATAGCCGCCGCTGAGAGCAGAATAAATACCGCTCTGAAAAACTCGCAGACCTTGCCATTGGCAAGCAAGGCGAGTATCCTGCCACCGTCAAAATAGCGAAATGGCAGTAGGTTTAGCGCACCAAGCAGAAAGTTTATCTGACAGAAAAAGCCACCACCATTCGCCATATATGACAGCAGGCAGAGGGCAAAATTTACTGCTGCACCACCGAAAAGCACAGCAAACTCGTGGTATTTAGACAGCTGTTTATCAACAGGAGTAATGCGGATACCGCCTCCATAGACAACAATTTCCTGCGGTGAGCTTCCGAAAGCGGTCATGGGTACAAGGTGACCCAGTTCGTGGAGTGCGCAGCACATAAGCGTAACAAAGAGCATATCCGCCTGCGTACCTGAGCAGACAGACACAAGTGCGACGACGAAAAAGAAACTGAACGACACGCCGTAGGTGGTATTTTTTATCTTTATTTTAAACAAGTTCATCACCGAGATATTTATATTCGGTATTTGCTAAAATAATGTGTAGGGGCGAACACTGTTCGCCCGTCGAAGAAATAAACCCTGATTATTACGCTGTTTGGCAAACGTAAAAAACTCCCCTACAGTTCTGAATTTGTACAAGTTCTGAGCATGGGCGAACGCTGTTCGCCCCTACAGATTATTCGGGAAAGGTTCTACTGCCGCAAGATTGCTACGCTCTTTGCTGGTGCTTTTATGATAATAGAAAAAAGCGGTGTGAGTTTTTTTCCCGACACCGCCTTGAATTTATTTGTTTGGTAGTTTCATTTCTGCACCCCTCTGCACTAAATAGCAGAATAAACTCGGTGCATACATTTACCTCGTACTGAAGAGCCACAAGGGTCAGCTATGCCAATTCCTCACTCCTCACTCCTCATTCCTCATTTGTTACAGCATCTTCTTCAAATACTGTCCCGTATAAGACCTGTCGCAAGCCGCAATTTCCTCAGGCGTGCCTGTGCAGACGATAGTTCCGCCGCCGTCGCCACCCTCAGGACCAAGATCTATAATATGGTCTGCGGTCTTTATCACATCAAGATTATGCTCGATAACAAGCACTGTGTTTCCGCCGTCTGCAAGCTTCTGCAATACCTCTATAAGCTTATGCACGTCAGCAGTGTGAAGTCCTGTAGTCGGCTCGTCTAGGATATATATAGTTCTGCCTGTGGCTCTTTTTGAAAGCTCTGTTGCAAGCTTGACTCTCTGCGCTTCACCGCCTGAAAGGGTTGTAGCCGCCTGCCCTATCTTCACATAGCCAAGACCAACTTCATACAGTGTTTCAAGCTTACGGCTTATTTTAGGGATAGCACTGAAAAACTCAACGCCTTCTTCCACTGTCATTTCAAGCACGTCATAGATGTTCTTGCCCTTATATCTGACTTCCAGCGTTTCACGGTTGTATCTCATACCACCGCAGACTTCGCACGGTACATACACGTCAGGCAAAAAGTGCATTTCTATTTTGATTATACCGTCGCCCTCGCAGGCTTCACATCTTCCGCCTTTGACGTTGAATGAGAAACGTCCTGCACCGTAGCCTTTCATTTTTGCGTCAGCGGTCTGAGCGAAAAGTTCTCTGATATCGGTGAAAACGCCTGTATAGGTGGCAGGATTAGACCTTGGCGTTCTGCCTATTGGCGACTGGTCAATATCTATTACCTTATCAAGATGCTCTATCCCCTGCATTTCCTTGAATGCTCCAGAGCGTATTTTCGCACGGTTTAATCTGCCCGCAAGTTCCTTATAGATTATCTCGTTCACAAGTGATGATTTGCCTGAGCCTGACACACCTGTTACGCAGGTGAAAGTGCCGAGAGGTATCTCAACATCTATGTTTTTCAGATTGTTCTGTGTCGCACCGATGACTTTCAGATACTTGCCGTTTCCCTTTCTGCGTGTTTCAGGAACAGGTATTTTCTTCTCGCCGCTGAGATACTGTCCTGTGATGGAACGCTTGCACTTCATTATATCGTCAACAGTTCCTGCGCAGACTATCTCTCCGCCGTGAATGCCTGCTCCCGGTCCAACGTCAACCACGAAATCTGCCGCACGCATTGTGTCCTCGTCATGCTCGACCACTATGAGAGTGTTGCCAAGGTCACGAAGCCTTTTCAGTGTGGCGATAAGCTTGTCATTGTCACGCTGATGAAGTCCTATAGACGGCTCGTCAAGTATATACAGCACACCCACAAGTGATGAGCCTATCTGCGTTGCAAGCCTTATACGCTGGCTCTCGCCACCTGAGAGAGTGCCTGCGGAACGTGACAGGGTGAGATATTCAAGTCCAACGCTTTTGAGAAAGCCAAGGCGTGATTTTATCTCTTTTATTATCTGCTCGCCGATAAGCTTGTCACGGTCGCTTATCTCAAGGTTTTCAAAAAATTCAAGGGCTTTTGCGACGGACTTATGACAAAGCTCTGCGATATTTATTCCGCCAACTGTAACGCTCAGGCTTTCTTTTTTCAGCCTTTCACCATGGCATGCAGAACACTTTTCATCGCTCATATAAGCTTCTATATCAGCCTTTGCCCAATCGCTGTTAGACTCTTTATAACGCCTTTCAAGGTTTGGTATAACGCCCTCAAATTCAGCCTGATAGTCAGCCTTATAGAACTTATTGCCACGCTTTAGGTGAAGCTTCTGACCCTGCGTGCCGTAAAGGAAAACGTCTATAGCGTCTTTGTCGAGGTTTTTCACAGGCTCGTCAAGGGAAATGCCGTAGGTCTCAGAAATTGCGTTGAAATACATCATTGCGATAGAACCTTCTTCAAGGCTGTTCCAGCCGCTGGCTTTTATTGCGCCTTGTCTTATGGAAAGGTCTTTGTTAGGAATAATAAGCTCAGGGTCTATCTTCTTGAACACACCAAGACCTGTACACTTTTCGCAAGCACCGAAAGGATTGTTGAATGAGAACATTCTCGGTGTCAGCTCGTCAATGGATACGCCATGCTCAGGGCAGGCGTAATTCTGAGAAAAAAGCATTTCCTCTCCGCCGATAACGTCAACGCCAACAAGTCCCCCTGTAAGCGAAGAAACAGTTTCGATACTGTCGGTAAGACGGGACTTTATGCCCTCTTTGATAACAAGTCGGTCAACCACTATCTCGATAGTGTGCTTCTTGTTTTTCTCTATCTTTATTTCTTCCGAAAGGTCATAGGTTATGCCGTCTATACGCACTCTCACATATCCCGACTTTCTGGCACGGTCAAGTTCTTTTGTATGCTCGCCCTTACGTCCTCTGATGATAGGAGCTAAAAGCTGTATCTTAGTGCCCTCTTCAAGCTCCATTATCTTATCCACGATCTGATCCACTGTCTGTTGACGTATCTCTCTTCCGCAGACAGGACAGTGCGGTACGCCTATACGGGCGTAAAGAAGTCTGAGATAGTCATATATCTCCGTGACTGTTCCAACAGTTGAACGTGGGTTTTTTGAGGTGGTCTTTTGGTCTATGGATATAGCAGGGGAAAGTCCCTCTATGCTGTCAACATCAGGCTTGTCCATTTGACCCAAAAACATTCTCGCATAAGATGACAGCGACTCAACGTAACGTCTTTGTCCGTCAGCGTATATGGTATCGAATGCAAGAGAAGATTTACCCGAACCCGAAAGACCCGTCATAACAACAAGCTTATCTCTCGGTATGGTAACATCAACATTTTTGAGATTATGCTCTCTTGCACCTTTTATAACTATCTCGTTAATTGGCATTGGTATTCTTTACTCTCCTTTTGGTATTGAAAAATCACATATTGGTATGCAGGTGGGCGAACACTGTTCGCCACTACACACGTTTTGTGGATATATATCCGTCTTATGTTTCGCAAGGCTTTTTATTTCTTCTCACCCTTTAACTCCGCAATTTTATCACGCAGGAATGCGGCGTGCTCAAATTCAAGCAGCTTTGCCGCCTCTTTCATTTCCTTTGTGAGCTTGTCTATGAGCTTTGCGGTTTCCTGCTTTGAAAGCTTTGTTTTCTGCCTTGCCTCGTATTCCACCTCTTCCTTGGTGGATATTTCTATTACATCTCTTATATCCTTGACGATAGTTTTCGGAACTATGCCGTGCTCTTCGTTGAACTTCATCTGTATTGCACGACGGCGCTCCGTTTCGGTGATAGCCTTTTCCATTGAGCGTGTCACCGTGTCGGCATACATTATTACCTTGCCCTCAGCGTTTCGAGCGGCTCTGCCTATAGTCTGTATAAGTGCGCTTTCAGAACGCAGGAAGCCCTCCTTATCAGCGTCAAGTATCGCCACAAGAGTTACCTCAGGCAGGTCAAGACCCTCTCTCAGCAGGTTGATACCAACAAGCACATCAAACTCGCCCAGACGCAGGTCACGGATTATCTCCATACGCTCGATAGTGTCTATATCGTGGTGCATATATCTCACCTTCACGTCAAAGCTCTTGAGATAGTTTGTGAGATCCTCAGCCATTTTCTTAGTAAGAGTAGTAACAAGCACACGCTGATTTTTAGCTGTGCGCATATTTATCTCGCTGAGCAGATCCTCTATCTGACCCTCAGTCGGCTTTACGATTATCTCAGGGTCAAGCAGACCTGTCGGTCTTATTACCTGCTCCACTATCTGCTGTGACTTTTCCTGCTCGATAGGTCCAGGGGTAGCCGACACGAAAACCGCCTGATTAATATGAGAATAAAATTCATCAAATGTCAGCGGTCTGTTATCCATTGCTGAGGGCAGACGGAAGCCATAGTCAACCAGGGTCTGTTTTCTCGCTCTGTCGCCTGCATACATACCTCTTACCTGCGGCAGAGAAACGTGTGACTCGTCCACGAAAAGCACAAAATCATCAGGCAGGAAGTCAAGCAAAGTGAACGGCGTTGAGCCTGCGGGACGTCTTGCAAGCACTCGGGAATAGTTCTCGATACCGCTGCAAAAGCCTATCTCCTCCAACATCTCGATGTCATAGTTGGTGCGCTGAGCGATACGCTGAGCTTCGATAAGCATATCGTTGTCTTTGAAATATTTGATACGCTCGTCAAGCTCCTGCTTAATCTCTTCGATAGCATCGTGCATTTTATCACGGCTGACGATATAATGAGAAGCAGGGAATATCGCCGCATGGGCAAGGGAGCAAAGCACCTCGCCTGTGACAACATTTATCTCTGTGATACGGTCTATCTCATCACCGAAAAACTCGACTCTTATGGCAGTGTCTGTGGAATTTGCAGGGAATATCTCCACCACATCTCCCCTGACACGAAACTTGTTTCTCACAAAATTTATATCGTTTCGCTCATACTGGATACCCACAAGGTCAGCGATAAGCCTGTCACGGGATTTCTCCATACCACGACGTATAGACACCACCATGGACTTATACTCCTCAGGGTCGCCGAGGGAGTAGATACAAGAAACGCTGGCAACGATAATAACGTCACGGCGTTCAGCGATAGCGGAGGTAGCGGAATGTCTGAGCTTATCTATCTCGTCATTAACGGAGCTGTCCTTTTCGATATAAACGTCCTTGCTTGGCACATAGGCTTCAGGCTGATAATAGTCATAGTAGGACACGAAATATTCCACGGCATTGTTCGGAAAAAACTCCTTGAACTCAGAGCAAAGCTGAGCGGCAAGTATCTTATTATGGGCAAGCACCAGCGTCGGACGGTTTATCCTAGCAATAACGTTTGCCATAGTAAAGGTCTTGCCGGAACCGGTAACGCCCATAAGGGTCTGTTCTCTCATGCCGCTTTCGATACCCTTTACTAAAGCGTCCACCGCCTCAGGCTGGTCGCCCGATAGCTTATAATCTGAAACAAGCTGAAACTTATCCATAAATGCCTCCTCAATCGAACAGTTGTTTTAATCATTATATTACAATTATTTTTAATTGTAAAGGCTTTTTTATCAATATTTTTTGAATTTGCGTATATGTACGATTTTTCGGACTGGTATTGTTACTCAACCTGCGGTATCAGCTCGATGTATGTGTAGGGGCGAACGGTGTTCGCTCGTCGAAGTAATAAGCCCACGGCAACAACAAGGTTCGGCAGCAAAAAATTCTCCCCGACAATTCTGAATTTACAGCAAATCCTGAGCACGGGCGAACGCTGTTCGCCCCTACAGATTATTCGGGAGAGTTTGTCATGCCGCAAAATCGCTACGCTCGGTGCTTGTCCACATCTCTGTTCAGCTTTGCCCATTCCTCACTCCTCACTCCTCATTCCTCACTCCTCACTTAATACCGCTCCCCTCTTGCAATCTTCCACACTTTAGGTTATAATATCACTATAGTAATAATTTCAGGAGGACGTAACATGAATAGATCATATGACGAATACAACTACACCCTCTCAAAGCGTGAACTGGAAGAACTTAAATTCTTATTCATCTCTGATGATGTGGACTACAACGACACTGACAGCAACGGTCTTACTTTCCTGCTCACTGCTATCGAAAGTGCTGACTTTGTTGAGCAGGACGGTGTTCTCAAGCCCGACAAACGAAGTGTTGATTTCATCAAATGGCTCATCGCTCAAGGCTCAGATGTGAACTTCCCTGCTGACAAAAAGCCTTTACAATATGCTATCAAATGTGAAGAGGAGATATCTCGCCGTAAAGGCAAAGCCTGCGATATGTCAGAAATTCTTCTGCTTCTCCGTGAAAGCGGTGCAGACAGCACGGGTCTTGACGAGCTTATTGACGGAGGATTCTCCGCTCGTGTGAAGCTCTGAGGTATAGCATGAGAGAATTTATAATAAATCAGAATGACGCAGGTCAGCGTGTTGACAAGTTTCTCACAAAGGCTGTGCCGAAGCTGCCTAAAAATCTGCTGTACAAATATCTGCGCCTGAAGCGTATCAAGGTCAATGGCAAACGCTGTGAGATATCCACACGGCTTGCTTGCGGTGACGTTATGCAGCTTTACATCAATGACGAATTTTTTGATACCGACAGCGGCAAGCCTGCATTTCTTTCCGCACCCTCTGCACTGAATATTATTTACGAGGACGAGAATATTATCCTCTGCGACAAAAAGTGCGGACTTGTGGTACATGAGGACGAAAGCGGCTCGGCGGACACACTCATAAACAGGATACAGCACTATCTTTATGAAAAGGGTGAATATCGTCCTGAGGAGGAGCTGTCTTTTGCTCCTGCCCTTTGTAACAGGATAGACCGCAACACAGGCGGTATTGTAATATGTGCGAAAAATGCTGAAAGTTTGCGTGTGCTTAATCAGAAAGTCAAAGACAGAGAACTTGAAAAGCTTTATCTTTGCGTGACCGTTGGCATACCAAAGGAAAAGTCTGCACGGCTCACAGCTTATCATCAGAAAGATGAAACCACAAAAACTGTCAAGGTATCTGACAAGAAATTTGAGGGCAGCCGCACTATGATAACCTCTTATCGTGTGCTTGCGGAAAACAAGGCTGATGATCTTGCACTTCTCGAAGTTGACCTCATCACAGGCAGAACGCATCAGATAAGGGCGCACCTTGCTCACATCGGCTATCCACTTCTCGGCGACGGCAAATACGGAATAAATAAAGTCAACCGTGCATACAATGTGAAAACGCAGGCACTTTATTCGTACAAGCTCACCTTTAAATTCACCACTGACGCAGGTATACTTGAATATCTAAACGGCAAGAGCTTTCAGGTTAAAGACGTATGGTTTTGCGAAAAATTCTTCGGATATAAGCTCTGATATTTCGTTAAATCGCACTATTTCGACACTGTAGATTTGTCATATACGACAAAATAATATAATTTTCGTGCAAATTTTGTGTAAATTGTTCAAAAGTGCTTGCAAATGTATATAAAATATGTTATAATTATTTAGTCAAATTTAACGGCTGTACTATATATACAGAAAATGACAGATATATTTTATAGATTTGGAGGAACAAAGGTATGACAGGAGATCTGCATTGTCACACAACGCTGTCTGACGGCTCGCTTGGTATAGAAGAGGTCATTGTTCAGGCAAAGAGAATGGGACTTGACTTTCTTGCGATAACAGACCATGACACTCTTTCATCATCAAACAGAGCGCAAATACTTGGCGAACGTTATGGGGTCAAGGTCATTCCTGCGGTAGAGCTTTCCGCATGGGACAAGAAGCGCAATTCAAAAGTACACATTCTTTGCTATGCACCGCAGAAACCTGACAGGCTGGAAGGTCTTTGCCTGAAGTCATGCCAGATAAGAAAAGACTGTGCAAAGGAAATGATAGAAAAGGTAATGGCAAGATATCCTATTCCTGCCGATGCTGTACTGCACTACACAAAAAGCTCAAAGAGCATTTTTAAACAGCATATCATGAGAGCATTGGTAAATTACGGCTATGCAACGGAGCTTTACGGCTCTGTGAACGACAAGCTTTTTGCATATCCAAACGGCGAATGTCTTGTGACCCGTGAATATCCTGACGTAAACTTTGTGCTTGACCTTATACACTCCGCAAAGGGCATTGCAGTAATGGCACACCCTGTTATGTTCAACAACACCGAGCTGCTTCTTGAACTTATCGAGGCAGGAAAGCTTGACGGAATTGAAGCTTATCATCACTCTGCTACTCCAACTCAACAGCAGAAGCTTGTGGATATCGCAAAGGAACATGACCTGATAGTGACTGGCGGCTCTGACTTCCACGGTCTGTATAACGAAACAATGACACATATCGGAAGCATGACCACTGACAAGGAAAATCTTGACAAGCTGTTCAGGCTCATTCATATAAATTCACAAAAAGCTAACAAAGCGGCTGTGAAAACAGAGAAATAATATGGTATAATAAAGGGACATTATCATGCGGTAATGTTCCTTTAATGCGTAAAATAGAGAGGACTGTATAAAATGAACGTAATGGAAGAATCACTACAGAAACACAGAGAATGGAAAGGCAAGATAGAGGTCTGCTCAAGAGCAAAGGTAAACAATGCCAAAGACCTTACTCTCGCATATACTCCGGGCGTTGCTCAGCCTTGCCTTGAGATACAGAAAGATCCCGACCTTTCATATGAGCTTACAAGACGTGCAAATCTTGTGGCTGTTATCACAGACGGCTCTGCTGTGCTTGGTCTTGGCAATATTGGCGGTCTGGCAGGTATGCCTGTTATGGAGGGCAAGTGTGCGCTTTTCAAGGAGTTCGCAGACGTTGACGCTTTCCCGCTTTGCATAAAGTCCAATGACGTTGACGAAATTGTAAACACCATCGCTATGATATCAGACAGCTTCGGCGGAATAAATCTTGAAGATATCGCCGCTCCAAGATGTTTTGAAATAGAAGCAAAGCTCAAAGAGAGAGTTGATATCCCTGTTTTCCATGACGATCAGCACGGAACTGCTATCGTTGTCGGTGCGGCACTTATGAATGCCTGCAAGGTAGCAAACAAGAAGATAGAGGATATCACGCTTGTTATAAACGGTGCAGGTGCGGCCGGCTGTGCTATAGGAAAGCTTTTGCTTTCTCTTGGTATCGGCAACCTTATCATGGTAGACCGTGAGGGAATAATCTGCGAGGGCGATGATTATCTTAACGAGGCTCACGCTGAAATGGCAAAGGTCACAAACAAGAACAAGCTCCACGGCTCTCTTGCTGACGCACTCAAGGGTGCCGACGCTTTCGTAGGTGTTTCCAAGCCAAAGCTTGTGACCGCTGAAATGGTTAAATCCATGAACGACAAGCCTATACTTTTCGCAATGGCTAACCCGACTCCTGAGATAATGCCTGACGAAGCAAAGGCGGCAGGTGCGTTTATCGTTGGAACAGGACGTTCAGACTTCCCTAACCAGATAAACAACGTTATCGCTTTCCCAGGAATTTTCAAGGGTGCGCTTGCGGTGAGGGCTTCTGACATCAACGAGGAAATGAAAATGGCTGCCGCAAAGGCTATCGCAGGCTGTGTGCCTGAGGACAAGCTCAGTGCGGAATTTATTCTGCCGAACTCTTTTGACAGGTCAGTACCGGTCGCTGTGGCTGAGGCTGTGGCAAAGGCTGCAAGAGAAACAGGCGTAGCAAGAATTTAGGAGGTTTTTCAAATGGCAACTATAAGCTACACTCCAAGGGGAGTATGTTCAAGAAAAATAGATATCGAAGTAGAGGACGGTATCGTAAAGAAAGTGCATTTCACAGGCGGCTGTAACGGCAACACACAGGGTGTATCAAAGCTTGTTGAGGGCATGAAGGTTCAAGACGTTATCGACAGACTTGAGGGTATCGACTGCAACGGACGTGGCACATCATGTCCTGCTCAGCTTGCTGAGGCTTTGAAGTCTGCACTCTAAGCTTTCGTACTTGGACATTATACGGATATAAAAAACGGGCGAACACTGTTCGCCCCTACAAAAGAAAACGGACTG
The DNA here is from genome assembly GCF_003462045.1 of Ruminococcus sp. AM31-15AC. NCBI lineage: Bacteria > Bacillati > Bacillota > Clostridia > Eubacteriales > Oscillospiraceae > Ruminococcus > Ruminococcus sp. AM31-15AC. The sequence goes on from NZ_QTYG01000001.1 coordinate 115,380, forward strand.
CATTTTGTTTGCAGTCCGTTTTTTTGTACATATTCTAATTCCCTGACGCTGCGCCTTGAGTGAAACTCATTGATACAAATCCCGTTCCATTCACCGTAATATCGGTATGATTATGGTCAGACCACTGCTCCGCACCGTTTATGCCGTTCGTTCGATAGAACTGAATGTCATATTGATTTTTTTCAGCAGAATCGACTTTCATAGTTGCAGTGGCAATTTTTGTATTTACATCTGTAGAAACATTTAGGCTGTAAGTGTTTTTAAACCATGTGCTGATATCAACATACTTCGTGTTCCATGTCAGTGTGACAGTACCCTCGCCGCTGCCTGACAGGCGATAGTTGAATCCGTCAAGATCTTTTGGCGAGGCGGCGTTGTCGATGAATGTGCCTGTCCATGTTGCTGATGTGTTATCATTTATATAGATAACGCCAAGCTTTGCGGAGAGCGTTTTCAACTCTGCCTGATCTGTAGGTGCGGCTGTCACTTTCATGTATATATCAGACTTTGTGAGCTGTGACTTATCAAAGGTCAGCACAAATTCATGCTTGTTGAAATCATCTGATTTAAGCACAAGTGAAGAAAATACAATTTTTGAATTACCTTCAAAAGTCTTATTTTCACCGCCATATTCAACCGAGTATTTTGCAGCTTCTTCTCCGGTAACGGCATTTCCGTCGCTGTCCACAAGCTCAACTGTAATGGTGTATGTGATATCCTTATCATTGTGCTTTATCATTGTTTGCGGATAGTTGCATACATTGACTGTCACACAAGGCGAGGTTTCCATACTGCTAAAAGTTATCGTCCTTGGAAGATCATTTTCATCTGTTGTAAGATAATTAGATGAAAACAGCATGCCAGCTCCCTTTTGTGTGGACACAACTCGCTTTACACTTGAAACGCTGGTATAAGCCGCCAGGACGCCAATAGTACTGAGTGCGGCTGCCGCAAAAGCTATCCATATTGCAAGCCACGATCTTTTAAGCTTTTTTATAAATTTGTCTTTCATAACAGCCGCCCTCCTCTCTATTTTGTGAATTATTACTTTCTCTGAACTGTCAGGTAGACCATATCAGTTTCTTTATTGTTTTGGACATTTTCATTCCATTTTACTCTTATTATAAAATAATCGCAAAACGGGTCTTTATTGTCAATTACCGTCAGTGCGTCCGACTGCCAATAAAGTGCTTCGGCATTTTTCTGAACATTGCCGTAACTGTCATAGGACTTTTCGTGAAGCGTGCTGTCACCAATGATCTCCGAGCCTTGCTGATTGAGATAATGTCCCGAGATCTTATTGCCGTCTATTTTGTAATAAAACGTTTTATTCTCTTCATCTGAAACATAAACGACAGCTTCTGATTTTTCAGTTTCACTGACGCTTTTCGCACGATATATCTCATACTCAAAAGGGATATTCGTTGTATGTGCAAGCTGTATTTGATATTGTTGCACATCTGCCCCGCCTATGCCGAAAACAAAGTCTTTATATCTGCCGTTCTCAACGTCAATATCTGCCATTTCAAGATTTGCCACAGATTCTTTGTTTCCTGCGGTGATATAAAGCTGAGTAGGGGCATTTATTTTTGTTGTAAGAGCAATAGAACGTTTGTGAGTAAACCACGCATAAACAGGCAGTGCCACAAGCAGTACCGCCGAGAGAGATACTGCTATGACTAGCTGGAGCTTCTTCTTCTTTTCTAATTTTCTGAATTTTCCAAAAATGCTTTTTGTCATAATTTTCTCCTGAAAATGCCTGCTTATTATTAGTTTATAAAGCCTGTTTCTATTTTGGCGTTGGTGTAAACAACATAGTCGCTTGCGGTAGTTCCATTAACAACTGAGTTGTTGTCATTAAGCAATACTGCGGTAAGCTCAACTCTATAGTTTGCATAGGTAAGTCCCTGCTCCTCAAAAGCCTTGCCTGTTTTTACTGTAAATTTCGTAACGGCTGTGTTTTGTTCTTCGCCATTATAGTCAGTGGTAAAAACGCACTCCTTGCCATTCAGACCGCTGTTTGATGTGGCGTTTTCCAAAGTAAAGCTACTGAGATATTTGCTAATATCGTTTGTCTGCTTATAATCGCCGCTATTGTCCTTAACATACAACCTCATTGTATACTGTATTTTTTTGCCACTGTCCCTTGTTGACCGACTCAAAGCAGACAGATCATAGATAGCATTTGCTGTTATTGCCATTTCTTCTGTAGTCATATCTTTGGCATTGATACCAAGCTGCGAAAATGGTGAATCCTTCGACTCAAGAACCGTTGACTCTGCAACGTTATAGTTTAGCTGTGCCACCGTCATTGCCTTTCTATAGTAGCGTCTGGCAGGCATATCTCCACTTTTAGAGATAGAGCTGTTCTCAATATTGTTCTGGCTATATGCAACATATGACGACGCATTTACGCCAATACCGGTTTTGGTATCCCCGTCCTTACGCTCAGGAAACTGATCTATGATCCCTGCAGTACCATAAGTTAAGCTGATATCAGCCTTGACAGTTATAGAGCCATTTGTGTCACTATTGATATAATCGTAGACCGAATCGGGATACATCAGCATATAGCTGTCTTTAGCTTCTGAAAGTGTCTCAGTCTTGCTTATTTTTGCGTTTGATAACTCTGTGTCTGAACTGTTTAAAATGCTGTAATCAACATTCACCGAAGTTCCTGCAATGATCTTTGCATTAGCTGCCGCATCGTTTTCATCAAAGTTCTTCATAGAGAATTTAAACGCCTGATACATATTGAAATCGTCACTCTTATAGCCATTAAATGTATCTCTAAGGCTCTGATCAATGCTTATCTTTGACGTCATTGTGGCACGGACAAAATTATTTGACGCTGTTATCTCCTCTGGGTCATGAGCCGTCACACTTACTAGCTGTGTAAAAAAGTTTGCAATAACATATGCGCCAGTGTCATTATTTGTCACTTGGACAAGGTTTGTAGGAATATTGCCATTGAGTTTTCTTGGCCGATTGCCGCTATAATAATTCACAAAGTTCTTGATGACTTTTTTTGAGCTTCCCGTTTCCGGAATATTGATAGTGAGATAATAGTTCTCGCTTATTATCATTTCGTCATTAGCATTTTTCGGTGTATCACTGTTCGCTGTAACAATTATCTTATAAGTGCCTGTTTCACCCTCGCCGGCAGGTCTATAACACTTGCCGTCGCTTGTTTTCACGGTAGCTGCAGCTTCATCCGCTTCAACAAGAGTTCCGTCAGATGATTCTGCGGCTGTTACCGACGCATATCTTAACAGAACATCATTCATTGTGACCGGTTTAAAGCCACTTATGTTTGTCAAGTCAAGCTCACCAGTTGTTTTATTAAACTTAGCATCACTTGCGGTAGAATGATAAGTCTTATCATTGTTATTTGCATCAACAAGAGTTAGCTTTGTATCATCGGTAAGCACACCACTGTCAGTGGCATTATCACCAATAAGATAAAGCTTTTTATCAAAGCTCCAAAGCAGGCTGTCACCGTTATTGAGCATTTTTTCCCATTCGTTAGCGGATTTGTAATAGGAATACTTAAAATAAGTAGTAACAGGTGCGTCAAAGCTCTCAAAAGCAAGCTTTGTTTTATCCGTATAATGAGAATGGTTATAGTCTGTGCCTGAGATAACGTAAGACTGGAAGCTGAAATCAAGCACCTTTCTTACAAAAACAGGAATATGAAGTCTAAGAGCAGTTTTGCCGCTTCCCGTTGGGTCGGTATAATCGAGAGTAATGACAGTAAATCTGTTTGTGCCGTCATTGTCATACTGACCGTCTGTGACCTTGAAATATCCTGTCTTGCTGTTAAACGTAAGAGTGCTTTTGTCTGATTTTTTCAAAACATCGTTATCATACACATAAGTCGCTGTGCTTACATTCATAAGATCTGTTGTTTTCAGCTTATTTGAACTGCTGTCGCAAACATCACAATTTGTCAGAACTGATATATACTTTGCGAGCATTTGTGTGATATTCAACGATGAGTTATCATCAATAAGCAGAACAGGAAGATCATTCAGCTCCTGAACATCAAGCTCGGAAGCTTGCTTGAATGTTGTAAGCTTTGAATTACCCAGATCCTCTGCATATGTCTTTATGGTACTGTTTATGCCATAGGATTTTGTCTTTGTGCCATTCGTATAGGAAGCAGCGTCACTAATGATAGTCTGCATATTTCCGCCAACAAAATCACCTGCGAAAGTCTTACCGCCGACAGTAACGCTTGGGTTTATATTGACATAAGGTGAATAGATATCAACGTGTGTCCTGCTTCCCTCGCCGATATTTTGAGTATTATTCTGATCGCCGTTGTAGTCAGAGTGAACTGCGGTGAAGCTGGCAGGTATCTGTGAAGCATTATACTGTATATCAGGTAAACAATCCGTGTTATTTACTGATACTCCGATAAATTTAGATGATAGATTTTTATCATAGTTCCAACCTATCAAGTTAGAAACAGATACGCTATTGTTGCCTCTTACATAGCCTAATTTATTTATGAGAATATCATAAGCATATGTGTTTCCACGGTCATTATGACCGATCACACCACCTGCACCTGCACCATTGGACTTATCTTCTGCTGACAGAGTAACATTGTTGACTTCACTATCAGTTATCTTCAGATCACCATTAGCTTTTATACCAACATAACCTCCGATACCTGCATCACCAGTTTTAGCAGCTGGTATACCTATCGTTGCATTTTTTACAGCAGACTTTGATATGTTCACAGCCTCATTCTGTGTGCCGACCATTCCGCCTGAGCTTGCATAACCATAAACACCGCAAGCTGATGTTTCGGACGTTCCACCATAATAACAGTTCTCATTGACAGACAACTGTTTTTTGTTTATTCCAACGAATCCGCCGGCATTACTTCCATAAACATCGACGCTGACGCTTGTGTTTTTTATTGTGCATACTTCGTTGGACAATCCTATAAGACCGCCCTCGTTCATTGTCTGGGTAGCAAGGGGTTTATTGTCTTTTTTTGAGCCGATAAAGCTGTCTGTATTATAAGGTATAAGCCGGACATTGCTTATTGTCGTTTTGATATTTGCAGAGCCTACGATCCCGCCTACGCCAAACCAAGTACCTGTGCCTTTATCAAGATTAGCAAATTCAACTTTATTAATTGTTATCTTGGAATCCCTAACATTAAATTCGCTGCCTTTCTGAGAATTTCCCACAAGACCGCCTGTTTCAAATCCGCCATACACATATATGCCGCTGTTTTCAGACTTAACGCCACTTATATTGATATTATTTGTTGACTTTCCTATAAGTCCTCCCACAGTATATGCGCCAGATACCTCAAGATCGTTCAAGGTTATTCCGCTAAACTTGCAAGAACTCTGTACTCCGCCAACAATACCACCTGTAGAAAGGTCTTCATTAACATACGATTTTCCGTCGTTGTTATACGTCTTAACGCTGATCTTGCCGGAAAGCTTAAGACTATCCACAGTTAGAGCATACGTTGAACAGTTTATCAGCCCAACTCCTTTCACTTTGTCGAATGCGGTACGATATTTATAATTATCCACATTTTCAAACTCAACAGTGTTAGCGTTACCGCCCTTGTTATCTGTTATTTTCACAGCATAGGCTTTTATATCTGTATCGAGCTTTATAGTCTGATCATTTCCCTGGATAGCTGTCAAAGACAAAGTATATCCACAGTCAATGCCGCCCAGGTTACTATCTGCTGCATCAAACAACTGATTTATTCCACGAAAACCTGTGTCGGTGAGGTCATAGGTTTCATTTCCTGTGAGCTTAACAGTAAATTTCTTACTTTGATCGTGTGCCCATTTTGCTTCATAAAGATTTCCACTTGGCTTTGTATATTTTTTTAGCATTACAGAATTTTTCTTTTCATATTCCCTGCTTGTAGCCTTTTCAAGTCTTTGATAATCTGAGATCGCAGTTTTGTAATCTTTATCATCAGAAGTCAATGTAGCTGTACCAACTTTTGAATAGTCTGCATTTCGAGTAAAAGTATAATGACCATAGCCGCAAGTGTTTTTATATTTATCTGTATATCCCATACCGGACTGTGATATGACAGACAGCATAAACAATGCCTGTGCATTAGGCACTTCAATAGTATTTGTCGTGCCGGCAATAACATTTAATTTCTCAGCATCATTAAGCTCGCTCTTGAACTGCGTGATGAGATAGTTTTTCCTGCCATTGTCAAGGTTAGTTGACTTACCGAACTTTGTTCCCTCTTCGATAGCAAAGCCGTTTACAACTCTGCCTATATATGGATTGATAAAAAGATTGGTATATACGTCTTCACCCACTGCCACAGTTTTGCTGATTGTAAGCGCACTATCTTTGGCAACGTTGCCCATATTTCTGAAAATAACACCGCCGTAAACTATGGCACCAACATATCCGCCTGCAGTAATGAGATGTTGTTTGCTGTTATCGTTATTTGCAAATGTTATATTAGGATTTGTTACCTTGACATTATCAATGATATTATCTCCACCGAACACAACGCCAATAACACCGCCGAAATACTCCGTCTTTCCGGTACTATAGTTTAATTTATTATTATTGTTTTTTGAAAGCGTTACTTCTTTGGTATATTCTATATTGATATCTTTTACAACACTTCCGCTGCTGAACCTAATGAGCGGGCTTGCAGATTTATTGGTTATAGTTGGATATGTTCCGTCGGATCTCTGCTGTCCAACAATAACGCCTCTGAAAACGTAACTGTTTGATGTTCCGCCAAGACCTGCAAAAGAACTGCCGAGAACTATATCATCATCTATCTTGTAATAAGCTTCGCAAAGATATTTGATAAGGTTATCTTTTGAAACTGAAACTTTTTTCGTTCCGCTTACAAAATTGCCTGCACCATCATAAGTATAGGTTTCATGCTTGGTGCCTTTGCAAAAAGCACTATTAGCATCAACAGTCGCCTTATCAGCAGAAGCGTTTGCATTATAGTTTACTTCCCAGCCATTTGTAGGTGCGGCTGTACTGATAACTCGTGCGACCTCGGCAAGAGTAGAAGCGTCAAGGATATATGGATCAGAGTATGTTCCGCAGCCCTCGTCCAGATATGGTCGCTCAAGGTTTACGTCTATCTCATCATAGTTTTTGGTCTTATCATACGATTTAGCAACATATGGCTTGTATTCAGTAAAGCTATATTCCTCTTTTGCGTTATTTTTGTCAGGGGAAGTATACCTGTCATCTCTACTCCAATCGCCATGATACTTATTCTGCCTGCTCACATCATCTACACGATTCTTTATGGTGTCAGACACTTCTTTTCCGTAGGTTACATTATGCTTTTCTTCTGTACCCCAATCGTCATCCCATTTATAGTTGTATATTGCAGAAGAGCCTGCGCCGTCAGAATGCTGAAAGCTTTCAAGCAAAGTAGCATTTTTGAAAATTGAATTTTCATTACTTGCGTCAAGCTTGATATTTGAGAAAGTCAGAGATATATTTTGACCATTTTCGCTTCCTACATTGCCTATAAGGCTTGTTGCGGCGTATTTCTGACCGCCTTTGCAATATTGTTCAGCGGTCGTACTGTGTTTTTTCTGTGACACATTTTGTATAGTGATCTCTGTCATGTTGCCTATCTTATTTATAAGCAAAGGAGCATAGTCGCTTATATTTTCACCGTCATTCACATACAGATCATCAAGAACGATACTGCCGGTAATTTTGACAGATTTCTTTGTAGTATTGGTGTCGTCAGCAACCGAGCCGCAAACCAATGCACCTGAACCACCATTCACCTTACCGATATTTCCCTTAAAGGTCAGTTTACCACTTATTGTAACAGCTCCATTTTCATTTCTGAAAAGTCCAGATTGCATCATGTAATGTTGCGTACGAGAATCATCGTTTTTACTAGGATTAACACTATCATTACCATTCGTATGACGAGGATGGTTATTATTTAACACTTTTTCAGACATATTAAAGCCTTTATTGTCAAAAATAATAGTTGAACTTGAACTAATAGTTAGGTTATTCGTATCAACAGGATAATAAGAATATCTACGCAAATCTATTGTTTCATCTTTAGGGAAACCAGGGTCTTTATCACAAATATATTTTTTTATGTTTGACGCCGCAAAAACTCTTGCACTCCATACAGTAGCTTTAGCTCCGCCTGTGGAGGCTTTACCATTTTTATATACATCAAGGTTATAATAATATCTTGCGCAAGGATTATCTTTCCATTTCGCACCATTATTTTTTGTTTGATTTTGATAGGTATTGCAGTGTTCACCGTCCATATAGAGCAAACGTTCATTTTTATCATTAACAGCAGGAATTGAAATTATGGCTTGACGATTGCAAACAGGACTATTTGAAGCATAAATACTACAACGAGCTATCTCATCAAAATACAAATATTTTTTACTTATATTTATCTTAGTATTTGATGAGATCTCATATCCATTAGGATCAGTGAGTTCAAAATAAGTTGCATTAAGGGCACATGTACCATAATATGAACCTGATCCATCAGAATAATTAAATGTATATGGATCATAATTTCTTCCCAATAATGTCGAGGCGAGCATGCCGAAATTTTTACAGTTGTTTGCTGTTACTGTCACACTGTCAAAGCTAACCTTTTTTATGCTCCAATAACCTGTTGTGGAAAGTACAAGACCGCCTATCTCATTACTATCAGATGTTATAGTAGAATTAGATACAATTATTTTATCCAGCGTTACTTCAACATTATACCAGTTGTGACCAATAAACCCACCGCTTGTGCTTCCGCTGATTTTAGTGGAAGTTTTTATATTAAGAGTATTTACACTAACACTTTGTATTTTCACAATATTAGGAGATGATGATATAGTCGAACCTATCTCGGCAATAAGTCCACCAACCCTGGCATTAGCACTGCCTGTTATAGGACCTGTGTGTTTGTCAGTTATATTTCCGCCAACAGTGACATTATCAAATTTAATACCAGTTGTAGGCTTTGATTTAACAGCTCCTACCATTCCGATAACTCCGCCAAGACAAGTACAATCTACCTTTGTTGTGCTATTATCGTATGTAAGATTTGCTGTTACAGCAGAATTAGTGAATGAAACTTCGCTTGTGGCGTCAGCAACATATCCAACCAGACCTCCGACAAAATTCGTATACGCACCACTTGGGGCTGCGGTCACATTGGCGGTCACGCTGTCAATAGTCAAAGCTCCGCTGTTGTATGCAGATACAGAACCAATATAACAAGCGTCACCGTCCGAAGCATTATCGCCAACAATATTGAAAATTGAAACAAGCTTTATATTGCTTATTTTTGCACCGCTTGTCTTCGCAAAAAGTCCGTTATGAGTATGGAAAACTATCTTAGCGTCTTTGCCTACGCTCATAGTAATTTTATGACTATTGCCATTCAGAATGCCTGTGAAAGTATTCTCACCATTATCACGCATAAAGCCTGTTAGACCTGTGTCGCTTATATCAACATCTGCACTAAGAGTAAAATTCGCCTTAAGTATTGCTGTTTTATCTATAGAATTTTCGCTATACTTAACAAAATCATTGCTATCATGCTGCATTATCAAAGCCGCACGGGCAAAATCTGCTCTATTGCTTATGGTTATACTATTATTGGTAAATCCATTTATTGTAACAGTATGCCCTGATTCATCAAAAGACAGAACACCGTCAGCACTCTCTGGCAGATCGGAATCATTAAGCCGAAGCACTCCGCCCCAATCCATATCGTCTATGACTATTGAAGATGTCCTTGTAAATGACCAGCCGCTTAAGCTATAGATCAAAGCATTGCCTCTATTTCCTACTATCTGACATCCGTTTTTGTTAGGGTCTTTAGGATAAAAGCCTGAAAGGTCTGTTTCACCGCCAAGCCTTACAACGCCATTTTTATTAAATTTGCCAACAATGCCACCTACGCTCTGGTTTGCAGAAACATCAGCTGCCGTAACTGTGACTTTGCCGCCAACATCAATAAAAGCCTGATCTGCATAGCCCACAAGTCCGCCATAATTATTTTGTGATGATGTGGAATTATTAATGCTTATAGTGGTATTCCTGACGCTTACATAAGCCTTGCTGTCATCACCTATCTTACCAATAAGGCCGCCAAAATCAAGGGCATTGCATGAGCCAGTCACATTTACAATGATATCACTAAGTGCAAGTTCAGATTTAAGAGAATTGGCAGAATATCTTCCGACAATACCACCATAAAAGCCTGCCCTGACAGTACCCTTGAAGTTTGAAGTAATAGTATCATTAGCAGTGCCAGTGATACTAATTTTGCACTATCTGTGCTGTTTGTCAGCACTCCGAAAACAGAACCAACAGCCGCACTGTCAGCGGTATCTCCTGATGAACAAGCAAGTGTCATTTTCATGCCACTGAATTTTGAAATATCAAATGTCTTTTCGTCGGCTTTACTGTATGTATAAGAGCCGAAAAGACCGCCCACAGTTACAGAGCCTGTAACGCTTCCGGTCATGGTAATGGTGACACCTTCGCCAACATTTATTTCTGCATTCTCTGCACTACCCACAAGTCCGCCTGCATTGTTTGCGGATACATTTACGTCTGTCAAGGCGTTGCACTTGTCGATGTTCAGTGTCGCACCAGCACTCATTTTTCCAACAAATGCACCTGCGTTCGACTTGCCTGAAACGTCAAGCAAACCGCTTGACAGGCTTACAGCAAGACTTGTGTTTTCGTCCATAGTGCCACAAGCAAGGCCTGCATTATCCCCGCCTGATACTTCCACCTTGACATTATTACTTAGAGCGATATCCAGATCGACCGTTGCTCCATTTTTCATATTGCCTATAACAGACGTGAAGGATTTATAAATTGTAGCACCTGAATCATCTATAGGATCAGCTTTTATTTTCCACTTATTAGCTGAAGCCACATCACCGTGTATAACATTCTCAGCAAGCAAAGCTGAATTTTTTTCTTCCGGTCTAGCAAAAATAATAGTATCTAAATTTGCACTGTCACTAAGATATTCAAACAGAGCAAAATTAATAGGAAGATTAATAGCTGAACCCTCATTTGCTTTGACTGTTCCCATGAAAGGATATTCTTCATTGCCAAGTCCTTTTTCTATTCCTGTAAAATCAGAAGCCTTAAACTGAGATTGGTTGTTTGAAAACAATATTGTGATTTTCTGATAAACAGCAGGATCTGCATTAAGAAGCTTTTTAAAATCGTCTGCATTCTGTATGGTATAAACGCCGCTTTTGATATCATTAGAAATGTCAGTATATGTATCTTCCGCCATAGCTGAAAGCGCATTGGTGACAGTTGATACCATTTTGGACACAACACCTGAAATGTCTGCAAGAGGCATACTTGTAACAAGCAATACGGCAGCGGTAACTAAAGAAATAACATTCTTGCGATACTTGCTATAAAGCTTGTGGCATATTCTATTAATTTTCTGATTTCTATTAGCTTTCACTTTCAACTGCCTCCGTGCAAAGTTAATATTCTTATCTATACGTTTAGTTCAACAAGGATATATTGCACCTTTGTACCTATCTTTTCGTCTGCGTCATTATACATTGAGCTTAATGACGATAACTGTGCTGTGCTGTATTTATCACCATTAAGTATTTTCTCAATAACTGTTTTATTTTGTTCTTTATCGGCATCACCTGACAAGAACAAGCTTATATTACCATTTATATATTTTGCAAAATTCAAACGCTCTTCACTGTTATCACCAAACAGCACGTTTTTCTCTGTCAGATTTTCATCTGTGCTTTTCATTAGTATCTGACCAAGCGTGTTCGGCCATACCCAATATACGTTCACTTCCTGCGGAACGTCTACTTTACAATCTTTAAACGTCCTTGTGAATGTTTCATCATGAAGAAAATCGGAATATGTGTGATTGTTCTCATCATATTTCTCAAAAAACATGATATGTCCATTCATAAATCTAGTTACTTCTTCTTCAGTAACCTTTTCATAAGAAACAGCGTCTTCGTTTTTATTCTCTGCATACCCCGTGATACTCAACTTGAACTGTATCTCCATTTCCCCCGACTGGTTCGGGACAACATAAAAAGTAGCTTTCCATGACTACCAGGATTAATACCATTCGTCATACCGCTTTCTTCATCAAGAAGCCAGTAGATCTTGTTGTTCTCGTCAGAAGTGATGTTGCTCCCATCAGACACCTTAGAGTAGTCATTGCTGTCAAGTATCTCAGCTTTAAGCACATTGGCACTGCTACTGTTTTCAGTTCAAATGGCGAATCTACGCTTTTCATTCCAAATGAATCAAGATCAAGGGCTTTATCAATAGTAAACCAAGCCAAGCTGACCGCAATAAGTATAAATGCCAGCACTGCAACTGGTATTATTTTTATAATAAGCAGTTTGCGTTTCTTCTTTTCTTCCTCGCTGTCTGCTTTCTCTATCACTTTATGCTCAGCCACTTTGGCGACCTCCATTATTTCATCGAGTCAAGCTCTTTCTGCAATTCTATCATGTGGTTTCTGCAAGCGGTTATCTCGCCTGTGTATTTGTTGAACCACTCAACGTCCATTTCGTTAGGCTCTTCCTGCAAAAGAATTGCCTGAACAAGTGCTGATTGTGAACGTGATCTCTTACGCTCTATCTCCTCGATAGTAAGTCTGCATTTCTTTATTTCTCTTTTAAGCTGCCCTTTACTGCTCACGTTATTGTCCTCCTTGCATTAATTTCCCATTTTATCAACCGAATCAACTATCTCGTTGACTTCCCTATAGCCTTTGTCAAGATTTTCGGTGATATTGTCAAGTGCTTTTTTTACGTTCTCAAGCTTGCCCTGCATTTGTTCGGGATACTTCACAAAGCAGTAATGAAGCTCATTTATAGCCTTCTGCTCCTCCGTATAATCGTCGATAAGAAACACCAGCGACCTTGCCGCACCCATATCCGAAAGTATCATGTTATATCTCGTTGGAAGATCCTTGCCGCTTTCAAGATAAGTGTCTATCTCCTCAGAGGCGGCAGACAGATTTTCCATATACTTAGCAATGTAAGTCTTTCTGACTTCCTCGGACTTGTCCATATAAAGCCCGATAAAAACGAACAGCCCTGCAAGTGCCGCAATACAAATAACCATAGCCGTTATCATTTTAGCCTTCATTATCTTTTCCTGATTCAAAGCTGTTCGCCTCCTTTTTCTCGTTTCCCTGCATTTTCAGCCGCTGAACTTCCTTTTCAACAGCCTCACGCATAAGCTTTTCCTTTTCTTCCTCAGCCGCTTTCAAAGCTTCCTCACGGGAATATATTTTTATCTCAGCGATAGTTTTTACCTCATACACCGCCATGCACACCGTCGGCAGTATCACCAACAGCATAAGCAACTTTTTTCCCGATGCAAAAGACCCAAGCCACTTGAAAAATCTGAGTTTTCCGTAGTATTTTCCAATAATGCTGACTTTTTGCACCGTCACGCTGTCCTCTATTTTGTTAGCATCGCCTTTAGTAACAAAAGTGCCGTCGCTCAAAACCTCAGATATCCTGTGAGTATTTATCTCGCCTTTAATACTATCATCTTGAGAGTAGAACGAAATGATATCCCCTGCCTTTAAGCTGTCAGTATCCGTTCTTTTGATGTAAATATAGTCACCCTCATGTATAGACGGCTCCATACTTCCGCTCATGACCTTTAGTACGCTGTAACCAAAAATGCTTGCTGTTTTGCCGATACAGCCGCAGACCATTATGTACACCGTCACACTCAGCAGTGCCGCAAACACGGCAGAGCCAAGTATTGTCAAAGCTATTTTTACTATCCTCAACGCCTTGCCGATGATACCGACTCTCCCTCCGTGTTATTGTTTGCTATATTTCTCTTTCAAATGCCTTGCCATTCTGCCAACTGCTGAAACATGATACTCCTTATAGAGACGTTTCATTTCAGTGTCGATAGCCTTCTACTCCTCAGCGGTGCGCTGTGGCGGAATATATGGTCTTGGCGGTCTGTTCTTTCGCTCAAGACGTTTTCTCTTTTTAAACTGCCTGTTTTTTATACGCCTCTTTACATCATATTTCAGATACGGAGCATATTTTTCATAGATAATCTCGATTTCACGCTCTGCACGTTTTCTCTCTGTCTCAGCCTGCTCTTTTTCCTTCTTGTCTTTGAGCATTCTGATATAGTCTGGATTATCTGTCACAACAGGTATGATCCCAAATGCGTGAGCAAGAACATATGTTATGCCACGTTTTGCCATGTAATATGGATTTTTGGAATATTCTTTAAATATCTCATTGATATTTTTATTTTCAAAGCTTTCACGTTCAGCTTTAAGACGCTCAGCACGTTCACGCTCACGACGTTCCTGCTCACGCTGCTGTTGTGCTTCTTTCGCCTTTTTTGCAGCGATCTCAGGGGACTCATACTCTGACACAAAGCTTGCAGACACGGCTTCTTCATTCGTGCTGATCTGCTGATCCATAGCAGATCCAAGGCTGCTGCGGACGAGCTTTTTCTCCTCTCGGATCCTAGCTCTTTCCTCACGGACACGCTGCTCCTCTTCACGGCGCTGGCGCTCTTCCATTTGCCTTTTGCGTCTTGCGATATGCTTGATCTCTTCCTCTTTTTCACGGCGTTCACGTTCCTCACGCTCCGCCTTTTCTCTTGCAGCCTGCTCCGCCTGCTGTTTTTGGATAAGCTCCAATCTTCTGCGTTCAGCTTCCTCATGCTCCAGCCTTATGCGCTCTTCTTCCTCACGCCGCTGACACTCAAGTTCCTCCTGCTCGGCACGCTTTCTTTCAGCTTCTGCAGCCGCAAGCTCCTCAGCCCTCTTACGGTCTTCCTCGTCTTTGAGAAACTGCTTTTCTATCTCAACTATACGGTCAAGCTCTGCCGTAAGGTTCCTGCCTCTTCGGCAGTCATACCCATATCTGTCTTACTTGCACTACTTTCTTCACCCTCACCAACTATGACATCATATTTATCAGACGTCTGCTTATCAAAACGCCTGACAACCTTTGGTGCGAGGGTCTTGCTCTTTATGGTTTTAAGCTCCTCCGACTTGTCTGCCCCATGGGTATATGAGCGGAAAAGCATATAGTTCATTGCGGTCAGACCATATATATCCTCGATATAAGAATCATCAGGTCTTTGCGCAGTATCAGAAACGTTGACCTCGTAGCCTGCCTTATCGTAGCTTTCGATAAACTGCCAAAGGGTAAGACACGCCATAAGGTCCACATTTTTAGTGATAGCGTTTGTTCTCATAACAGGCGGTCTGATAAAAGCGTTGCCAAGAGTGGTACAAAGCACTGAGCCTTTATAGCCCTCGATAGCCTTTTTGACCCTTTCAAGCCTTGCCCAAACGTCAGTATCCTTGCTGCCGCCGGCAAGACTGTCAACAGTTTCTATCTTAAAACTAATATTGACCTTTCTGCCGTCGCCGCTGTCAGCCACGGTATCGTAATTAAAAGAATAAGCCTCCTGCGCCTCTGCGGTCTGGACAAGCTTATTGTATCTTATATTTATAAAAATGTATAGCCTGTCGATAAGGGTATTTACAAATCTATTTTCATATGTATCGAGAGTTTCTTCCTTATGAATGTTGAGTATCTTTGACGGAGTTATCTTTCCTGTCTTTTTGTCGATATCCTGAATAAGATCGGTGTGCTGTCCCAGATGTTTTATGGACTCTACCGTTATCTTCCTTGACATAGCGATAGGCACGATCTCTTCCACTTCTTTAATGGTGTTTCTTGGATTTCTTATTACCGTATCAAGATGCGGCAGAGCTTTTTCTATCTCTGTGAGCCAGGACGAATCTATATTCTTCTCGATTATCTTACGATTAAAAGATACAGTTTTTTCGCCCGAAAGAAGCAAGGTACGGGCTGCCGCAAAGCTGTTATTGCCGTCAAACGTCTTTACAGCTTTGTCAAAAGCTGCACGCTGTTCGTTGTATTCGCTCATGCCCGTCCCTCCTCTCAAAGTTTATGAGTACAAATTTTAGTACAGTTTTTGCAATCTTTCAAGATATGCTATAGATTCTTTCATAGTGTTTCTGCCAAAAAGCTTCAGCATATAGGTGCAAAGCTCTTTCAACTCGTCCCTGAGCATTGCAAGGTTCAAGGACTCAAATTTTCTGAATATCTTTGTGGCAAGCACATAGTCAATGCCGTCAAGCTCCTCTCCGCCGCAGGCAACATATACAGGCACGAACAGGTTCATCTGTTTAAGTATACGGTTACCGAAAGCCACTCTCAGCTTTTCAATTACCCACAGGTCAAGCTGCTGGATCTTTTTCAGACTGTCCTGTGAAACAGGATACATTTGAAAAGCTTCCTTGAAGAGTGTATCAAGATGTTCAAAGCTTAAATTCATAGGCGGCGTGTCAGGTGCGTCAAAGGCAACTCCCTTTGCGTCAAGATTGATAGGCTGAGCACGGTCGTATACCTTATCTGAGATAGTGAACGTGGAATCATCGTTGTTGGCAGTACCGATATACCAAATGTTCTGCGGAATACGCAGTTTGCCCTTATCAAGGCGAACAGGGTCGGTACTCCACACGTTCGGAACAAGATCAAGCTCCCACTCGGCAGGGTCAGGCATTTCGAGGATAGAGAGCATTTCTGCAAAGTAATACTCTACTCTCGCAATGTTCATCTCGTCGAGAAGTATGAAGTTTACATCGTCATTGTATTCAGAAGAATAAATTCTTTTGAGGACTTCTGTTTCATTAAAGTTCTTCGTGAACTCGTTGAAGTAGCCAAAAAGCTCAGTTCTGTCACGCCATGACGGCTGAACAGAAGCAATAGTGGTATCTTTCTGCAAGAACTTACCGAATGAATATGGCAATGATGTTTTACCTGTACCAGAGATACCTTGCAGGATAATAAGCTTTGTTGAAGCCATGCCTGCAATGAAAAGTCGGATAGTTTTTATGTCATAATAAAGGTGCATTCTTGAGCAGGCAAAGTTTCTGTACGCTTCGCAGATACCGCTAAGGGTGATGTCATTATTGTAAGCAGGCGGCTCGTATGTCTTGTAGAAATTGTCCACCTCGATAAGCTTTGAAAAACGGCAATCTGCTGTCTGAACAACGCCGTCCACAGTGGTTTGAACTTCGCCCTGTGCAGGCATCTGCTCGCCCTCTGCAAGCTTTGTTTCACCCTCTGCAAGAGCGGTGTTATCATATACGCCAAGCTGAGCCACCTTCATTGCCATGATCTCATCTTTTTCCTTGGTCATTTTGACCACCTGACGCTGCAGGTCAGATATCTCTTCGATAAGATCCTCGTTGCTGACGATAGAGTGTCTGAATCTTATGTACTTTCTCACAGCAAGCACTATCATAAAAATAATAAGCACAAAGATAGCCACAACAACGATAATTGCAAGCACAGAAAGTATCCAGCCCAGCGCGCCAAAATCTGCCGAGTAGGTCTTGAATATCCTTATGTAGTTTTTTATATTGAAGATCTGTTTTATGCCGTTCCACAGACCCTTGAAGATCTGTCCAAAGCCAGCAAGCATTGACGACATGAAAACAAAAAACCATTTCAGAAATCCATTCATAATGTATCACCCAAGCAGCAGTTATTTGTCATTTTTCTCCTGCTGTGCATTTTCCTCTTCCTTTTCCTTCTGCTGTGCAAGGTATTCCTCAACTGCACGTCTTTTTATTTCTTCCTCATCGCTCTCTGTGATAGCAGGACGCTTTACCTCGATTATGGTTGCGATAAGCTTATAAAGCTCAAAGAGGAAAAACAGTGCTATCGGCAAAAGTATGCAAATGAAAAATCCCGTTTTTGTTCTGAGAAAATCCATTACCTTGCCGAAACCGCCTATTTTTGCACCGTTCCACTGACCGATTATATCACCTGCATAAACAGTGTATGTATCATCTGCGTTATTAGCGTCGCCTCGTGTGATAAAGCCTACAGAGCCGTTATCATTGAGTACCTCTGCGATACGGTGGGTATTCTTCTCTTTTTTGCCCTCTATAAGAGTCCAGAAAGTGATAACGTCGCCTTTTTTCAGAGAATTGATATCGTCTATTTCCTTTGAGATAATAAGGTCGCCTTTTTTGAAAGTTGGCTTCATTGAGTCAGATTCAACTGTGAGCGGGACATATCCCAGCAGACTTGCCGTACCATTATTCTTATCAGACGAGAACACTAGAATTGTTATAAGCAGTGCAAAGATAAGCACCACCCATGCGATAACATTAAAAACGATCTTCAAAGCTTTTTTCATAATTCAAAACCTCGGAAACCCGAGGCTTCCTCCCTTCTAATTTTTTAAGTTGTTTCAACGATCTTGAAATTCATACCAAGCTTCATTGTGCCACCGATTATTTTGTCAACACAATCAGGGTCATTTCCCTCAAGCCATATAACTACTGTATACTTGTCTTTCTCACCAGGACCAAGCTTTTCACGTCGGTCCTTCATTACCTCAGTAGAGGAGGCGAACTCCTTGTCGCAGTCGCTTTCCTTACCGCTGCCGTCAGACTTTGTTTTACCATAAACAGTTTTCTCGCCATTCACGAAAAGCTCCACTCTGATAGCTTCATCAACACCGTTCGTGACGTTCTCGATAGTCATTTCGCTGTCATAGCTAAGTGTGTCTTTACCGGAATTTATGAGATAGAAAGTATAAGCTATATACCCCTCGCCATTATGGCTGCCGTTTATCTTGTCGATATTATCAGGGAGATCTTCGCCACTGATATTTGTCATATCATAGAGGATATCCGCATTGAGCCTTGAATTGCTCGTGGTATAGTCAGGAGTTTCCGAAAGAGTAAGACCCTGATCTATCATATCATACTTACTTATCTTAACTGTAAAGCTACCATACTTGTCGTAAAAATAAGACACCGCATAAGCCGCCGCCACGATAGCGATAAGTATAATGGCAAGTATTTTAAGCAATCTCATCAATACCACATAGCGTTTAGCTTCCTTGGCGGTCCTGCGAAGTGCAAGGGTATCGACTACTCTTGTATTTTTATCTGTATTTTTACCGTCCAAAACCGTATCACCCGTTTATTACTCATTTCTATTGCGAACGTATCTTTCCGCAATATATTTTCCTGCATTTTCTCCCGAATAGTAAAGGCACTGCATACCGCTGAGCTGTTTCACCTGCTTATCATCAGTAATGCCGTCAGCTATGACCTCAGCATTAAGGTCAAAAACGAAATTCAGCAGAGAGTTCACGCAGGTATCATACCTATCGCTCTTACCAAGAACCTGAGCCACTGAGCCGTCAAGCATGATATTATCTACCTTGAACTCGGCTGTTTTCAGCATTTTAAAACCCTCAGTGCCGAAGCCCGTGAGAAGAAAATGAAAGCCCTGTCTTCTCATAAGAGCCACGTTATCTGCCGCTGTGCTGTCAGCTTCATCAAGCACATCAGGCGACAACTCGAAGCAGACACGCTCATACTTCACGCCGAACTTATCGCAATAATCTGCCGCAATTCTCGGAGCTTCCGTCTGCCTTAAAAATCTTGCAGGCATGAACACGCTTGCCCAATCAACGTCCACTTCCCTTTCGTGAAACTTGCCCAAAGCCTGCAAGAGCTGAACGAAAGCAAGCTTGAAAATGCTAACACATCGGTCGGAAAGCTGAGCCACAGGGAGATAATCCGCAGGCATGAGCGTTCCCATAACAGGAGAATTGAGCCTTGTTTGCGACTGCAAAAAAGTGACCCTGCCGCTGTCGGTATTTTTTATAGGTCTATAGAAAAGCTCCACAGCACGAACGCCGTCAACTGTTGAAATACCGTTCAAAGCAAGTCACTTCCTTTCCTGTTCCAATGTTTTATTATAGCATATTTTCGACAAAAAGTAAAGAAAAGTCGGGAGATTTCCCCAAATATGGAAAATTATTTTTTGTGCCCATTTACCAAAAAACGCCGAATTTCTTCGGCGTCTTTTTTGTTTTATTAATTAAGATTATTCTGTTACGTCTTTACCTGTGAACTTGAGAGAAATATTCCAATCCTGTGCAGCAGTAGCGTCATTACAGAACTTGCTTTCACCCTCAAGCCATACTCTGACAACAAATGACTGTACTGAATAGCTATCATCTCCAGCCGCATCAAGTGTAAATATTTCAGCAGTATCATCGTGGTTTTCATCACCTGTAACAACAGACACAGTATTAGCAGAAATCGAATCAAGCAACTCACTGTACGTAGTTTCAGTTGTTTTTGCTTTGCTTATACCCTCATTGGCACCGTCTTTCTGTGAATAGCTATCAAATGTCAAGCCATAAACATTAAGATTTGTCGTTGATGAAGTATAAGCATCAGCCTTTGTAATCTTTAAAGTATTTGTATTAGCTGTTGTTGTGATATTTGCTTTTCCAATCGGTATAACAGAAACTCTTACTGCCTTTTTAAGCTCTGTACCATCATTAACCTTTACAGACTCATCATTTGAAGCATCAACTATATCAACCTCGCAAGAAACCTTTGTTTTGTCTTTTTTTGATGTTCTAATCCACATAGGAATATCAAGATAACGACCGTTCTTTGGAGTAGCAGCAGTCACAAGAGTTGTGTTTGTCCCAGTAGCATCATAACTTTCTTTAACGCTCAAACCAACCTCGTCAGTTGTTGCGGTTGCCTTTACATCTGTACCATTCTGAACTACTTTACCACCGGCGATAATACCATTATCATCAGCATAGAACAAGTTATTACCATTAACTGAAGAAGCAGGCTGAAGCTTACCAATATTTCCATAGTATTCACCAAGCTTAACTGTACTTTTCCAAGAAACATCATCCATGCTAGGTTCTTTAATACTACCAAGTGTGCCACTGCCGATTTCACCAAGTGAAATTTCAATTCCACCGCCTGCGGTAGCAGCCATTTCGAGACCTGTTACTTCAGCATCTCTGCTCATTGTAAACCAAGCGTAAGTAGCAGTAGAAAGCATTACAGCGGAAGTTGTGAGCATTGCAACTGCAGGTATAAGTTTCTTCTTAGCAGAAGTATTCTTCTTTTCATTAGTTTTCATATCTCTTCGTCCTTTTCATAATAATTTGTCGGTTTATACTGTCCGATACAGAGGGCGCTCGTTATAGCCGATTTGCAGTAACATGACCGCCAAGCACCTTTTGTTTATGTCAATCTTATACTAAATTCGACCCACTTTGTCAATAAGCTACCAGCTTAGTATACATTATATTTATTTTAATACTTATTAACATATCAGACGCATTTTGCTATTTTTCGACATGATCATACTATGTAATAACAGCAGAAAGCACGGAATAACGTCATTTGTTATTCCGTGCTTTTTAAACCGATTATTCAATAAATTTTTTTTGTTAAACTTCAAACGTTTATGTACATATTAAGTTTATATATGTACATAAAAGTTACCATGCGTGAAATTTACAAAATATTTATATTCATTCTGCGCTGTCGAGCATTTTAACAGCCTTCATCATGATAGCACATTCAAGACGCTTCTTCTGTATCTGACATGACAGCTTATGCGCATTGTGGATATCACCTGCGTAAATGTAGTTGTTTGCATTGCAACCGCCACTGCAATAGAACTTTGCCCAGCACTTTTTGCACTCTGGCTTGTTGTAAACGTGTGCGTGAGCAAACATATCTTTCATTTCCTCGTTAAATGTGCCGTCATAGAGATTGCCCATTTTGAACTCGGTGATACCAACGAACTGATGACATGGGTAAATATCGCCGTCAGGAGTAACAGAAACATACTCGTTTCCGCTTCCACAGCCCCTAAGTCTCTTTATCGCACAAGGACCCTGATCGAGGTCTATCATAAAATGGAAGAAGTTTATGAACTTGCCCTCGTCCCTTATCTTCTGTATCTTCTCGGAAAGTATCTCATACTCCTTGAAAATCCTCGGCAGGTCAGCCTCAGTGATAGCATAAGGCTCGCTAGGGTCAGCCATAACAGGCTCAACGGATATCTGGTCGAATCCAAGGTCATAAAGGTGCATTACATCATTTGAGAAGTCAAGATTATACTTTGTGTAAGTGCCTCTTACATACCAGTCCTTGTTCTTAGGACGCTTCTCAACAAGCTTCTTGAAGTTAGGGATAATCCTGTCATAGCTTCCTGAGCCGTCAACACGCACTCTCATTCTGTCGTTGACTTCTTTTCTTCCGTCGATAGACAGAACAACGTTGTACATTTCCTTGTTGATGAAGTCTATCATCTCGTCAGTGAGGTGTACGCCGTTTGTGGTAACAGTAAATCTGAACTTTTTATTGTGAGGCTCCTCCTGTGAACGTGCATACTCAACAAGCTTTTCTACCGTACCGAAATTCAGTGACGGCTCACCGCCGAAGAAGTCCACCTCAAGAAATTTTCTGTCACCTGAACGCTCTATAAGAAAATCTATAGCACGCTTGCCTGTTTCATAGTCCATAAGCATTCTGCCCTGACCGAAATCGCCTGTTGAAGCAAAGCAATATTTACATCTCAGGTTACAGTCATGAGCAATATGCAGACACATTGCCTTGATAGGTGAAGCCACAGCAGACAGGGCATACTTCTCGTAATCGTCCTCGCTGAACAATATCTTGTCATTATAAAGAGAAACTATCTCCTCATAGCAATCCTCGATATCCTTGCTGTCATACATCTTTGACAGCTTTCTTACAACGTCCTCAGGACATTTCTCCGTAAAAGGCGGCTCAACATTGTCTAACAGATCATATGTCAGATCGTCTATAATATGTACTCCGCCACTGTTCACGTCAAGCAGTGCATTAAAGCCGCCAAGCTTAAACTTGTGTATCATTTAAAAATCACCTTTCGCTTTTATATTCATATACAAATTTATACAAAAATAAAGGGACATAAAAATGTCCCTTTAGCAAGGCGTGTGTACGCTCGCACGCCTCAGAAAGATCGGAATATTAAGCTTCTCTCTCGCACTTCTGGTTAGCAACTGTGCAGGAGGTCTTGCAAGCTGACTGACATGATGCCTGACACTTGCCGCAGCCACCCTTAGCAGCAGTCTTCTTGAGATTAGCCTTATTGATCGTCTTGATATGTTTCATAGGATTTTACCTCCAATAATTGATTTACACTAATTATACCACATATCCCACTATGTTTTATGAACGAATAGTTAATGCAGTATAAATATTTATCCTTATCAAAAACGGCTGCTTTTAGAATTTACCCCTACAACTCCGCCTACGCCTGCACACACAAGGGTAAGCACAAGCTTTGCAGGCACGGAAAAGCTTTCGGCAGCTTTTGAAAACAGTGCGCTGAGTATAACAATGATAAGAAAAATGAACACTCCGCACAGCACACCTGACAGCAGACCGTTTCTGCGTTGCCTTTTTCCGCAGACATATCCCCCTGCATACGCCCCGATACCAAGTGCCGCTGTTGACATCACCGACAGCATAAGATCAGTGGCATCTATCTTAGTGATAACATACGCAAAAGCAAGCACAGCAACAAATATCGCACCGCACCCCACGCAGGCAGACAACGCTGTAGATGACAGCACAGAAAGCTTTCTGCCCCCAAAAAGCCTGTTATTTTTCATATCCGCACCCCCACACTGAATATCCTAAAGAAATTATATTCAAAGCCATGGACAATAAGAACACAAAAAGGGACGGATAAAACTACCCGTCCCTCAAAAGCAATATTTACTTTGCGTCACCGTCATGAATTGTTTCGTTCTTAGCGATAGCCCACTTTTTAACACGGATCTTGCTTCTGTCGCCGCCTGTTTCGATAACAACAGTGTCGTCCTTGATAGAGAACACGATACCAACGATCCCGCCGTTTGTAACGACCTCGTCACCTATCTCAAGGTTATCTCTCATCTCAGCGTCTTTCTTATCCTGCTTTTTCTGCGGACGGATAATAAAGAAATAGAAGAACACGATTATGAGTACCAGTGGGATAAAAGTCATGGCAAGTGATGCAGGTGAACTCTGCTCAGCTGCCAAAACTGAAATAATTGCTGACAAATTCATCAAAAGACCTCCAAATCTAATAATACTATATTAGTATATCAGATATTTGCACAAACTTCAAGCCTTTTAACAAATAATTTTCATTTACAAGAAATTATTTCTTGTTCTTGATATACTCGTCGATAGCAGCGGCAGCCTTTTTGCCTGCGCCCATAGCGAGGATAACAGTAGCAGCGCCTGTAACAGCGTCACCGCCTGCGTAAACGCCTTCCTTAGTTGTTGACTCGTTCTCGTCAACGATAAGGCAGCCGTGGTCATTTGTTTCAAGACCGGGAGTTGTGCTTCTGATAAGTGGGTTAGGTGATGTACCGATAGACATGATAGCTGTATCAACGTCAAGAATGAAGTTTGAACCCTCGATAGGGATAGGACGTCTTCTGCCGCTTGCGTCAGGCTCGCCCAGCTCCATTTTGATGCACTCCATGCCGTTTACATGACCGTTCTCGTCGCCAACTATCTTAACAGGGTTGTTAAGAACGAGGAACTCGATGCCCTCTTCCTGAGCGTGATGAACCTCTTCCTTTCTTGCAGGAAGCTCGTCCATTGAACGTCTGTATACGATATAAACGTGCTCAGCGCCAAGTCTCATTGCAGAACGAGCAGCGTCCATAGCAACGTTACCGCCGCCGACAACAGCTACGTTCTTTGACTTCATGATAGGGGTATCATAATCGTCCTTGTATGCCTTCATAAGGTTGATTCTTGTAAGGTACTCGTTAGCAGAGTAAACACCTACAAGACCTTCACCCTCGATACCCATAAATCTTGGAAGACCTGCGCCTGAGCCTACAAATACAGCTTCATAGCCCATGCCCATAAGCTCGTCGATAGAAAGAACCCTGCCGATAACCATGTTTGTCATGATATGTACGCCCATGTTTGTCAGATTGTCTATCTCGTGCTGAACGATAGCCTTTGGAAGTCTGAACTCAGGGATACCATACATAAGAACGCCGCCTGCTGTATGGAATGCCTCGTAGATAGTTACATCGTAACCAAGCTTAGCAAGGTCGCCTGCAACTGTAAGGCTTGAAGGACCACCGCCGACAACAGCTACCTTGTGACCGTTTGGCTCAGCCTTTTCAACTGCAACTGCCTTGTCCATCATATAGTCTGCACAGAATCTCTCAAGTCTGCCTATACCGACAGGCTCACCCTTGATACCTCTTACACACTTGCCCTCACACTGATGCTCCTGTGGACATACACGTCCGCAAACAGCCGGCAGAGCGTTTGTTGTTTTAATAATAGCATAAGCTTCTTCAAACTTGCCCTCTGCTACCTTTGCGATAAACTCAGGGATCCTAACGCTTACAGGACATCCTGTCATACAAGGCTTGTGCTTGCAGTTAAGACATCTCTGAGCTTCTTCTATAGCCTGCTCAGGGGTGTAACCCAAAGTAACTTCCTTGAAGTTTCTAGCTCTTACCTTTGGCTCCTGCTCTGCGATAGGAGTCTTTGTCAAACTCATATTAGCCATTATCTTACACCTCCAGTAAGTCTGCACAAGTGAGCCTTTTCCTGCTCCTTATAAGTTGAGTTTCTTCTCATAAGCTCGTCGAAATCTACCTTCTGACCGTCAAAGTCAGGACCGTCAACGCAAGCATACTTGATCTTGCCGTCAACAGTTACACGACATCCGCCGCACATTCCTGTGCCGTCGATCATGATAGGGTTGAGTGAAACGAGAGTCTTGATGTCATAAGGCTTTGTTACCTTGCAAACGAACTTCATCATTGGAACAGGGCCGATAGCGATAACTTCGTCAAACTTAGCACCACCGTCAATAAGCTCCTGAAGCTTGTTTGTAACAAATCCGTGATAGCCGTATGAACCGTCGTCTGTACAGATGTGAAGATGTGAAGATGCCTTGCCCATTTCGTCCTCGAGGATAACGATATCCTTGCTTCTGAAGCCTGCGATAAGATCAACTTCAACGCCCATGTTATGGAGTTTCTTAGCCTGTGGATAAGCGATAGCACAACCAACGCCTCCGCCTACTACTGCAACTCTCTTGATACCCTCGTCATACTCTGTAGCAACGCCGAGAGGACCAACAACGTCATGGATATAGTCGCCCTCATTAAGTCTTGCAAGCTCAGTTGTAGATGCACCTACTACCTGGAAAATAATTGTGATCGTGCCCTTTTCTCTGTCATAGTCAGCGATAGTGAGCGGAACACGCTCGCCCTTCTCATCAACTCTGTAGATGATGAACTGACCAGCCTCAGCCTTAGCGGCAATGTAAGGTGCGTCGATCTCCATAAGAACAACAGCGTCGTTGAGCTGTCTTCTTGTTACGATTTTGTACACTAAAATCCCTCCCTGAATAATTAGCAAAATAATATTGTTTTAGGCAAATAATACAAAAACATTTTCTATTATCGCCTTACAGCATATAACATTATACTATATTTAAAAAGAAATTTCAATAGTTTTTTGTTTACTTCCATAAATTTTATAATAATATATCACAATTTGTTTACATTTAACATACCATAATTTATATATCACATATCATTTTGCAGATGTATCAAGTTTATCAAAAGCAATTTCGATGCACTCCTGCTCCTGAACACCTCTATCACTGCCACCAAACAAGCTTGCATAGCCGTATACCGCCGCTCCTGCGTAGTTATAACTAACTACAGCGTCATTTATCTGCCTGCCGATAATGCCGATATTTTCCGAAAACTCGCTTTCGCTGTCTATCTTATAAGCCCCCAGTCCTGCCACCAGCGTAACATCAGTTGTGCATATATCAGCCCACTGCTGCAGGGTTTTCTCGTAAGGCTTCACAGAATTTTCATAACCGAAGTATATCTGCGGACAGATATAGTCTATATACCCCTCCTCACTACACCACTTTTTCACGTCAGCGTACATATACTCATAGTTATTTTCCATATTTCCCTGAGGTGAAACTCCCACCAGAATATCCTTATCCACTGCTTTTACCGCACTGTATATCTCACCCACCATAAGGGAGATATTGTTCAGCCGCCATTTTGCCAGATCGTCAAACTCCGTCTGGGCAGAAAAGCACTGAGCGTCAAAGTCCTCAGCCGTTGTGGGATAAAAATAATCGTCGAAATGCAAGCCGTCAATATCATAATTCTCCGCAAGCTCCGCTGCACCCTCTGCTATAAGCTGTCTTACCTCATCATAAGCAGGATCGAGCCACAAATGGCTGTCGCCCTCAACGCTTTCAAGATAGCCGTTGTCCTCGTCATACCACTTTTTCAGAAGGAAGCTATCGTCATTATTCTGAAAACATTCCTCATTCTCACACCTGAGAGGGTTTATCCATGCGTGAAAAGAAAGCCCCTTGTCATGTGCAGTCTGTATCATTATATCAAGCGGGTCGAAGTCACTCTGCTCACCTGCCATGCCTGTTATATATCTTGATGCAGGATAAAGTTCCGAATCATATATAGCGTCCCCGAAAGGTCTGACGTGAACATACAGCGTATTACAACCTATGCTCAAAGCATTTTCGCACGCCTGAGAAAAGTTCTCACGAAACTCCTCGGCACTTTTCCCGGTGAGCATATCAGCAAGATCTATATAGGATATCCATATAGCCTTCTGCACAGTATAATTAAGCTTGTGTGACGTTTCCACATCAGTGTAGTTTTTCTCTCCGCACACAGGTATCACCGATGCTTTTTCCATAGTCACAAGCCTGTCCCTCTGGGAATTTACCTCACCTCCGCAAGAGCAAAGGGTCAAAAAACAAATAAGTAAAATAAGAATTTTTTTCAAGAATATCAGTCCTCCGAATCAGTTTCATTGAATTATACTATTCTTATTGGACAAATATTCAATCAGTATTCAAAAGCAAAAAAAGAACGGACAGACCTGCCCGTTCTTTGATAAACATATTTGCAGACTATGGAAGAAGTCTGTTGATATCTCTTGGGAACAGTGATGTTTCCCTGATGTTGTTCTTGTTAAGAAGCTTCATGAGAAGTCTTTCAAGACCGATACCAAGTCCACCGTGAGGTGGCAGACCATACTTGTGAGCCTCAAGATAGTTCTTGAAATCATCAGGGTCAAGTCCCTGAGCCTTCATCTTCTCTACCTGCTCGTTATAATCGTGTATTCTCTGACCGCCCGAAGTAATTTCAAGTCCTCTGAACAACAGATCGAACTTGTATGCTTCTCTTGGGTCTTCTCTTGAGTTCATTGCATAGAACGGAGGCTTTGAAGATGGGAAGTGTGTAACAAAGATAAAGTCTGAATCGTACTTCTCCTTTGCATACTTGCCGAGGTTTACCTCGTCCTCCGGGTCAAGATCGAACTTCTTGCCGCTTCCCTCGCCGCCTCTCAGCAGTTCGATAGCGTCAGCGAACTTGATAGACGGAACTTCCTTTATCTCAGGAACGTCAGCGTCAAGTATCTTCAACTCGTTCTGATAGTTCTCCTTGATATACTCGAAAATGGACTTGAGCATTGCTATCTCCATTTTCATAACGTCATACATACTGTCGATATAGCCCATTTCAAAGTCAAGACCGATATACTCGTTGATATGACGTGAAGTAGCGTGCTTTTCAGCTCTGTAAACAGGAGCTATCTCATAAACTCTGTCAAAGAATGCCACAGCCATTTGCTTATAGAACTGCGGTGACTGGTTAAGGAACGCAGACTTGCCGAAATAGTCAAGGCGGAAGATGTTAGCGCCGCCCTCTGCACCCTGAGCAACTATCTTTGGCGAGTGTATCTCAGTGAAGTTGTTTGCCTGCATGAACTTGTGCATACCCTGAACAAGACCCTCCTGGAGCTTGAATATAGCTCTCTCATAAGGGTTTCTCAGTGAAGCCGCACGGTTGTCAAGATTTACTTCTATTGTGCAGTTAAGTCTGCCCTGTGATATCTTCAAAGGCAGTTCAGCGGCGTTCGTTGAGATAAGCTTGATAGAATTAAGCTCTATTTCAAGACCGTTGAAATCCTTAGGATTTTCCTTAACGATACCCTTTACATTTACAAAGAAGCCCTCTCTCAGACCCTCGATAGAATCCTTGCAGTTGTCGGCAGAGTAAACTGTCTGTATAACATCTCTTGAGGTTCTTACAACGATAAAGGCAATGCTTCCCATGTTCTTTATTCTGTGAACACAGCCTGAAAACTCAACTTCCTTGCCCATGTTAGCCTTAGCGTCAGCAAGCATAAACTCTTTCTTGACGTCAGCCGTATCTATCATAAGCATTTTGCCGTCATTTTCAGGTACATACTTATCAGCGTTCTCATACTTTGTGAGCTTTGAAGCGTCGATAACGTTGTCCTTTACGTCCTCTTTCTTCTCTGCATCAGAAGCAGCGCTTGCAGCGGCAGCTTTCAGCTTGCTTTCAAGAATTTCCTTGATTATCTTAGGTGTAGCAACGCCCTTGAGAGCCTTTGTACACTGACCCATGATAAAGCCGAATACCTTTGTTTCACCGTTCTTATACTGCTCTACCTGTGCGGCATTTGCGGCAAGTATCTCGTCAACGCCTGCCTCAACCTTTGCAGTATCTACAGTGATTATCATACCCTTGCTCTTTGCAATGTCCATAGGCTTGCCGCCCTCTTCTACCATTGCTCTGAACACGGTCTTAGCGTCGTTCTTTGATACCTTTTCAGTATCAGCCATTTCAACAAGCTCTGCAAACTCCTCAGGAGTAAAGCTGATATTGTTTATATCTATCTCGCCCAGATTAACTCTTCTCATAAACTCGCCGAGAATGAACACAGCCACGCTCTTAGGATTGTTATATCTCTTAAGTGCATTCTCAAAGAAATCTGAGATTATCTTTGTTTGGATAAGCGTTTTTGCGTCTATCTCAGAAATACCGTATTCCTCAGTGTATCTCTTGAATCTGCTGCTTGGCATTTCAGGGAGCTTAGCCTTTATCTCATCAAGCTGAGCGTCTGTAAGGTTTACCTGAAGAATATCAGGCTCTGGGAAATAACGATAATCGTTAGCGTTTTCCTTTGTACGCATTGAAGTTGTCTTATCTCTGTTTGCGTTGTAACGTCTTGTTTCCTGAACGACCTTTTTGCCAGCTTCAAGAAGAAGCGCCTGTCTTTTTTCTTCATACTTGATAGCTCTGCCAACAGACTTGATAGAGTTGATGTTCTTTATCTCCGCACGAGTACCGAACTCAGTAGCGTCTGGTCTCATAAGAGAGATATTAACGTCACATCTCAGTGAGCCCTGCTCCATTTTACAGTCGCAAACACCTGCATACTGCAAAAGCAGAGATATCTGCTCAACGAAAGCCATAGCTTCTTCTGCTGACGCTATATCAGGCTCAGTAACTATCTCGATAAGCGGGATACCGCATCTGTTATAGTCAGCCATTGAGATTCCGTTGAAAGCGTCATGAACGAGCTTACCGGCGTCTTCCTCAAGGTGGATATGGTTTATTCTTATATTCTTTTTCTGACCGTTCACCTCGATCGGCACATAGCCGGGACCTACGATAGGTCTGTAAAGCTGTGATATCTGATATGCCTTTGGCAGGTCAGGATAGAAGTAGTTCTTTCTGTCGAATACTGAAAACTTGTTGATGCCGCAGTTGAGTGCATATCCTGCCTTTACAGCATACTCTACAGCCTGCTGATTGATGATAGGCAGAGTACCGGGCATACCTGTACATACAGGGCAGCATCTTGTATTTGGCGCACCTCCGAACTCAGCGGAGCAGTTACAAAAGATCTTAGTTTTGGTAAGCAGCTCGGCGTGGATCTCAAGGCCGATGACCGTTCTCCATTTTTCCATTTGTCTTACCTCCCTTAAAGCTTTGGCGCAACAGGCTTGAAGCCCTTTTCGTATGCGTCGGCAGTCTTGATGATAGTTGCCTCGTCGAACTTTCTGCCTATAACAGACATACCGATAGGCATACCCTTGCTGTCATAGCCGCAAGGAGTTGATATTGCAGGCAGACCTGCGATATTTACTGTAACTGTGCATATATCAGCCTGATACATCTGAACAGGGTCGGAAGTCATCTCAGGGCTGTATGCAACAGCAGGAGTTGTCGGCGTAAGAATAACGTCGCACTTCTCGAATATATCATTGTATTCTTTTCTGATAAGCTGTCTGAGAGCCATTGCCTTTCTGTAATAAGCGTCATAATATCCGCTTGACAGGCAGTAGTTACCAAGAAGAATTCTTCTCTTTACTTCCTCGCCGAAGCCCTCTGAACGTGACTTGATTATAAGCTCCTCATAGCTGTCGGCTGTGAGCGTTCTGTGACCATACTTGATACCGTCATATCTTGACAGGTTTGAAGCCGCCTCAGCACAGGCAAGAAGATAATAACAAGGAACAGCATATTTAAGTGACGGCATTGAGCACTCGATAAGCTCAGCGCCCATTGCCTTATATTCATCAGCAGCCTTGAGCACGGCAGCCTTTACCTCATCATTGATGCCCTCTGCATAGAACTCCTTAGGGAGTGCTATCTTCATGCCTTTCATTGACTCGCCTATCTTTGCGGTGAAGTCAGGCACTTCAAGCTTTGAGCTTGTGCCGTCATGGAAGTCATAGCCGCATATCTCGTTAAGGAGTATAGCACAGTCATGAGCGTCAAGACCGATAGAACCTATCTGGTCAAGAGATGAAGCGAAAGCCACAAGACCGAATCTTGAAACTCTGCTGTATGTTGGCTTGATACCTGTTACGCCGCAGAAAGCAGCAGGCTGTCTGATAGATCCGCCTGTATCAGTACCAAGAGCAACAGGTGCAAGTCCCGCAGCAACTGCCGCAGCAGATCCGCCTGATGAGCCGCCAGGTACACGGTCAAGATCATAAGGATTCTTTGTCTTTGCAAAAGCGGAGGTCTGTGTAGAGCCTCCCATTGCGAACTCGTCCATAGAAGTCTTGCCGAGCATTACGATATTCTCAGCGTCGAGCTTTTCCATAACGGTCGCATTATAAGGCGGAACGAAGTTTCAAGCATTTTTGACGCACAGGTGGTCTTTACGCCCTCTGTACAAATATTGTCCTTTACTGCCACAGGTATTCCTGTGAGAGCCTTTGCCTCGCCCTTATCGATAACGCCCTGAGCCTTTTCAGCCTGCTCCAGAGCCTTTTCCTCAGTAACAGTGATAAAGCTCTTTACCTTATCGTCATATTTCTTTATTCTCTCAAAATATGTCTGTGCAAGCTCTTTAGCGGAAATTTCCTTACTGTCAAGAGCCTTACGCATATCACGGATTTTCATTGAAGAAACGTCCAAATTTCACACTACCTTCCTGTTAAATTTACTCTACGACCTTAGGCACTACAAAGCAGTTGTTTGTATTCACTGCATTTGAAAGGACCTTTGAAGTAGGCATAGATTCGATGACCTCGTCTTTTCTCAGATCGTTGAGGTAAACATCATGATTGTCCTTGAGATCGTCATAGGTAATGTCGATTTCCTTTACGGTATCCATAAGATCAATAATATCAGTCATCTGCTCGGCTGTGGCTGCAAGCTCTTTATCGGAATATTCCAGCTTGCTAAGCTCTGCCAGATACTTGACCATGTTCAAATCCATATATAATCCCTGACCTTTCTTAATATTAAGGCAACGCCTTAGGTGCAAAAATACACCAATTCAATTTAATATTATACTACATCTCATACTATTTTGCAAGCAAAAATCACATAAATTCCGATTTTTTTAATATTTGCTCACCAAACGCCCAAAAACAGCAAGACCCACAGAGAAATTCCCTGTGGATCTAAGCACCATTACTTATTATTCTTTGTATATTTATCGAAAATATCAGTGAAATCAAATGTTGCGAAATAGTCAGCAGGAGTTTCGGCACGTCTTATCATGTCGAAAGAGCCGTCCTCGTGGAGAAGTATCTCTGCTGAACGGAGCTTTCCGTTGTAGTTGTAGCCCATTGAGAAGCCGTGTGCGCCTGTGTCGTGGATAACGATGATGTCGCCGGTGTCTATCTCAGGCAACATTCTGTCGATCGCAAACTTATCGTTGTTCTCGCAAAGACCGCCGGTTACGTCATACTTGTGGTCGCATGGAGCGTTCTCCTTGCCAAGAACTGTAATGTGATGATATGAACCGTACATAGCAGGACGCATAAGGTTGCAGGCGCAAGCGTCAAGTCCAACATACTCCTTATAAGTATGCTTATGATGTGTGCAGGTAGCAACGAGATGACCGAACGGAGCAAGCATATATCTGCCAAGCTCTGTGAAGATAGCAACGTCCCCAAGACCAGCAGGAACCATTATATCCTCAAATGCCTTGCGAACGCCCTCGCCGATAGCGAAGATATCGTTCTGCGGCTTGTCAGGCTCATATGCTATGCCAACACCGCCTGAAAGGTTTACGAACTTGATGTCTGCACCCGTCTTTTCATGAAGCTCAACAGCAAGTTCAAAAAGTATTCTTGCAAGCTTTGGATAATAAGCGTTTGAAACAGTGTTTGAAGCAAGGAAAGCGTGAAGTCCGAAATGCTTTGCACCCTTCTGCTGAAGTACCTTAAAGCCCTCAAAAAGCTGCTCTCTTGTGAAGCCGTACTTAGCCTCACCAGGGTTGTCCATTATCTGAGTTTCTATCTCGAAATGTCCGCCCGGATTGAAACGGCAGCAGATAGTTTCAGGAATACCGCAAAGGTCGTCAAGATAATCTATGTGTGTGAAATCGTCAAGGTTGATATAAGCGCCAAGCTCTCTTGCCTTGAGAAAATCCGCCTTTGGAGTTACGTTTGAAGAAAACATGATGTCGCTTCCGCTGAATCCGCAGCAGTCGCTCATCATAAGCTCAGTAAGAGAAGAACAGTCAACGCCGCAGCCCTCTTCCTTGAGTATTTTCAAAATGAATGGGTTAGGGGTAGCCTTTACAGCGAAATACTCTTTGAAGCCTTTGTTCCAGCTAAATGCCTTGTAAAGATCTCTGGCTCTCTGTCTGATACCCTTTTCGTCGTAGATATGAAAAGGTGTAGGATACTGCTTGATTATCTCCTCAGCCTTTTCCTTGGTTATAAATGGTGTTTTCATTATATATCAATCCTTCTGCAAATAATATATTTTATAAAAATACATATTTATCATACCATTTTAATACGGATTAGTCAAGTGAAATATCTGATTTTAAGAAATAAAATACACTTTATTGTCATTTTTCAATACAGCCACACCACTGTCACACCCATTTTAGTAAAAAAAGCACAAAGCACACAGCCGTAAAAGCCGTGTGCTTTGCATATAAAAGCCTGCTTTATGAAGCCTGATCAAACTGGCTGTTATAAAGCTCGGCATAAAATCCACCCTTTGCCATAAGAGTTTCATGATTTCCGCTTTCGATAACGTCGCCGTCACGCATAACAAGTATCAGGTCTGCGTTTTTGATAGTCGAAAGTCTGTGTGCGATAACAAAGCTCGTTCTGCCCTTTGTAAGCTTATCCATTGCCCTTTGGATAAGAAGCTCCGTTCTCGTATCGACAGAAGATGTTGCTTCATCAAGTATGAGCATAGGCGCATTCTGGAGCATTGCCCTTGCGATAGTGAGAAGCTGTTTCTGTCCTGCTGATATTGCCACGCTTTCAGAAAGCACTGTATCAAAGCCCTCAGGGAGCGTATGAACGAACTTATCAAGACCGCAGGCTTTGCACACTCTTTCAAGGGACTCGTCGCTTATGCCCTCCATGTTGTAAACAAGGTTTTCTCTCACAGTGCCCTCAAAAAGCCATGTGTCCTGCAAAACCATGCTGAACATATTGTGGACAGTTTCACGGCTCAGCTGTGAGATAGGCGTGCCGTCTATGGAGATACTTCCGCTGTTTATCTCGAAAAATCTCATAAGCAGATTTACCATAGTGGTCTTGCCTGCACCGGTCGGTCCAACGATAGCCACCTTCTGACCTGCCTTTACCTCTGCGGAGAAGTTCTTTATTATCACCTTGTCAGGAGTATCAGGATAGCTGAAACGAACATTTTCAAAGCTTACATTGCCCTTTACCTCAGGCATTTCACTGCTCTTGTCGCTCTCGTCTGAAAGTTCCTCGCTTTCGATAAAGTCAAATATTCTCTGAGCTGAAGCGGAAGCTGTCTGCATATTTGTCATGCCCTGAGCTATCTGACCAAGAGGTGATGTGAAAAGTCTTACATAAAGAATGAACGATATTATAACGCCGAATGTGATAGTGCCGTTAAGAGCGAGCATCGAGCCGAAAACACATACCGCAACGTATGCAAGGTTTCCGATAACGTTCATAAGCGGCTGCATGATGCCTGACAAAAACTGTGACTTCCAGTTTGCGTTGTATACAGCTTCGTTAAGTCCACCGAAATGTTTCTTGACATTTTCTGCTCCACGGGATATCCTTACTACCTCGTGACCTGAATACATCTCCTCAACATAGCCGTTAAGCTTGCCCAAGCTTTCCTGTCTGTCGAGGAAGAACTTCTGTGATTTTGACATTATGAAAACTATCAGGAAAAGTCCGAAGAATGTGATGAACAGTGAGATGAGTGCAAGTCGCCATTCTGTAACGAACATCATTATAAGACAGCCCACAAACTGTGCCGCCGCACTGATTATGGTCGGAAGACTGTTTGTAAGACCCTGTTGTAAAGTTGATACATCATTTGTGATACGGCTGAGGATATCGCCTTGCGAATGAGAATTGAAATATTTCTGTGGAACGCAGTTTATCTTTCTTGAAAGGTCGCTTCTCATTCTGTATGACATTTTCAGGGTGACTGTCGCCATTATATACTGCTGAATAAATGTGAACAGCGAGCTTGAAATATATATCGCTCCAAGGAAAATTCCTACCCTTGCCACCGCTTTAAGGTCAATGCCTGTCATAAGTCCGTCTGCCATAAGGTCGGTTATCTCGCCCACCTTGTCAGGCCCTATGATAGTCAGCACCGCACCAAGCGCCGCAAGAACCAATGCCACTGCAACGATACCTACGCTGCCTTTCATATACTCTATTATTTTTTTCATAGCGGACGCCATTTCGCCCTTACTGGCCTTTTCGTATTTTCTCATTGTGCAGTCCCCCTTTCTATGCAAGCTCTGCCGCACTTAGCTGTGAAAGTGCTATCTCTTTGTATACGTCGCAGTTTTTCATAAGCTCCTCATGAGTACCCATGCCCACGGCTTCGCCACGGTCAAGGACTATTATCTTGTCTGCATGACGGATAGTGCTTATTCTCTGCGCAACGATTATCTTTGTTGTGTCCTTAAGCTTCTCGTTAAGACCCTCTCTGAGCTTTGCGTCTGTCTTGTAATCAAGGGCTGAGAAAGAATCATCAAACACAAGTATCTCAGGCTTTCTTGAAAGCGCTCTTGCAATAGACAAACGCTGCTTCTGTCCGCCTGAAACGTTTCTGCCCATTTGAGATATCATATGCTCTGCGCCGTCAGGAAGCTTATCCACAAACTCCTCCGCCTGAGAAAGCTCGATAGCGTTTTTAAGCTCCTCGTCAGTTTCAGGAGCGGCACTTTCGCCGAAAAATACGTTTTCTCTTATGCTTCCTGCAAAAAGCACAGCCTTTTGCGTGACATATCCAAGCTTGTCATAAAGGGTGTCAAACTTGTAGTTTTTTACGTTTACGCCGTCAACAAGAACTTCGCCCTCTGTTGCGTCATAAAATCTTGGTATAAGGCTTATAAGCGTTGTTTTGCCGCTTCCTGTTGCACCGATTATGGCAAGGGTCTGACCCTTGTTTATCTTGAAACTTATGTTGCTCAGCTCGTCCTCAGAGGCATGAGGATATCTGAAAGAAACGTTTTTAAATTCCACAGTACCCTGCTCTCTTCCCTCGCTGACGCTTCCCTCTTTTATGTTCACGTCACGCTCAAGCACTTCGTTGATACGCTCTGCTGAGACCTGAGCCGCAGGGAGCATCATGAATATCATAACCAGCATCATAAATGACATTACAACGTAAGTGGCATATGTGCTGAAAACAACAACGTTGCTGAAAAGCGTTATCCTGTCCTGAACAGCGGTCAGGGCTATCTGCTGGATAAGCACTGCACCAAGCCAGTAGATAGCAAGGGTCAGACCATTCATTCCGATATTCATAACCGGCATCATAAGTGCGAACATTCTCTGGTTTTTAAGCTGTGTGTTCATCATATCCTTGCTTGGAACATCGAACTTGTCGTTCTGATATTTCTCAGCATTGAAAGCATGGACAACGTTTATGCCTGTGAGATTTTCTCTTGCCACACGGTTTATTTTATCAGTTAGCTTCTGAACGATACGGAATCTCGGTATGCAGGTCGCCATAACTGCAAGAACGAACACGCATATCACCACAACGAACGCCGCAGTCACCGCTGAAAGCTCCCAGCTCTTGCCAAGTATCTTTATAACAGCCCAAACCGCCATGATAGGCGATTTTATTATCATCTGAAGTCCCATTGACACTATCATCTGTATCTGTGTGATGTCGTTTGTTGTCCTTGTTATAAGGCTCGGTATGGAAAAATCCTGCATCTCCTCGCTGCCCATATCCATAACATGGTTGAACAGCTTTTCTCTTACAGTGTAGCTGAATCCTGAGGCAGTCTTTGCGGAAAGATAGCCGCAGCCGATAGCAAGAGCGGCACTTGCAAGGGTACAGCCCAGCATTTTAAGCCCAACGTTCAGAATATCGGAAGTTTCACTGCCTGCCGTGTTGAGCATCATGGTCAGGTCAGTCATATAGTCAGGCAAGGTCAGGTCAAAATACACCTGTCCCAGCACAAGGATCGTACAGAGAACAGCCATAAACACCTCACGCTTGCCCATCTTTTTAAGCAGTTTTATCATAGTTGTTACCTCCTTCTACATACATTCTTTAAGAATGCTGTCTATATTGTCGCTAACGATATGCAGACATTTTCTGAAATGTGCCATGTCATCGTCCGAAAAGCCAGCGATAAGCTTTTGTGCAAACTTTTTCTGCAGCTCTCTGCCCTCTTTTATAACAGGCTGGGCCTTTTCTGTGCAGACCAGACGGCATTTTCTTCTGTCGCCCTTTACCGCCTGCCTTTCAACAAAGCCTGCTTCCACAAGCTTTTCTACATGGAAAGACACAAGCGCCGCCTTGATATTCCTATATCTGCACACATCACCCGCTGTGTTGAACTCAGGATTGTTCGCAAGGAACATAAGCACGTCAAGGGCAGTCTTTGGCATATTGAGCTTTTTGCAAAGGGGCTGCATGACTTTTTCATATGCTTCTGCAAGCTTCTTTGAATGATCAAACATATGCGTTGCTGTTGTCATATTATCGTTCATTGTCAAACCTCCAATATTAGATATTTCAAATTTGAACAATCTAATATTAACACTTTTCAGCAGGGCGTTCAATGAACATTTTGTAAATTCAGCTTCTTATAATGTCATTTTTGTAACAATGCAACAAAAATCAAATATATGGACTATAATATTTGTACAGCAATAAAACCGCCCTCTCCGCTATTGCAATAAAGGGAGAAATGTGTTATAATAACGATGTATGGGCAGAGTATTCGCTCTGCTTCACCTTTTAAGAAAGGAAAGTGGTGCAAAATGGATATTGTAAAAGGCGATATTCTTGTAATGAAGAAAAGTCACCCCTGCGGCAGTAACAGAATGATAGTTCTGCGCTCAGGCATGGATTTCAAGCTGCGCTGCGAGGGCTGCGGACGAGAGTTCATGATAGTACGCAGCAAAGCCGAAAAGAACGTAAAAACTATTATCAGAGAGGCTGAATCATAGCTATTCTCGCAATTTATGATATATAACAAATGTATGATATGAAATAAAAATGACAGGAGAATATAACTATGTTTGAAAAACTCAAAGCACTCGAAGATAAATTCAATGAAATAAACGAAAAGCTCATGCAGCCTGAAACTGTAAACAACACTTCACTGTATACGAGCCTTATGAAAGAATACAAGACACTTACGCCGATAGTTGAAAAGTTCGGCGAATACAAAAAGGCAAAGGCTGCCAATGACGAGGCTCTTGAACTTCTTGACGCAGGCGGAATGGATAAGGACTTCAAGGAAATGGTGCAGATGCAGCTTGAGGAGTCCAAGGAAGATATGGCTAAGCTTGAAGAAGAGCTTAAGCTTCTCCTGCTGCCGAAAGACCCTAACGATGAGCGTAACGTTATCATAGAGATAAGAGGCGGAGCAGGCGGTGAGGAAGCTGCGCTGTTTGCAGGCTCTCTTTATAGAATGTATTCAATGTATGCCGCTTCAAAGGGCTGGACTATAGAAGTCATGAACGCCAACGAAACAGAGCTTGGTGGCTATAAGGAAATAACTTTCAGCGTTTCAGGCGAGGGAGCATATTCAAGACTTAAATACGAAAGCGGAGTACACAGAGTTCAGCGTGTGCCTGAAACTGAGTCACAGGGCAGAGTTCACACATCTACTGTTACAGTTGCCGTACTTCCGGAGGCTGATGAAGTAGAGCTTGACCTGAATGAAGAAAAAGACCTGAAAATAGACGTTTTCCGTTCATCAGGCGCAGGCGGACAGCACATCAACAAGACATCTTCCGCTATCAGAATAACTCACCTGCCTACAGGCATGGTAGTTGAGTGTCAGGACGAGCGTTCACAGTTCAAGAACAAGGAAAAGGCTCTGAAAGTTCTCCGTTCAAGACTTCTTGATCAGAAAGTTCAGGCACAGAACAAGGAGATAGCAGACAACAGGCGTTCACAGGTGGGAACAGGTGACCGTTCCGAAAGAATAAGAACTTACAACTATCCTGAGGGAAGAATTTCCGACCACAGA
Source organism: Ruminococcus sp. AM31-15AC (assembly GCF_003462045.1). Lineage (NCBI taxonomy): Bacteria > Bacillati > Bacillota > Clostridia > Eubacteriales > Oscillospiraceae > Ruminococcus > Ruminococcus sp. AM31-15AC. The sequence goes on from NZ_QTYG01000001.1 coordinate 155,134, forward strand.
ATCGGTCTTACTATCTACAGACTTGAACAGGTGCTTAACGGCGCACTTGATGAAATAATCGACGCACTTGCAACAGCCGATCAGGCTGCCAAGCTTGCAAGTCAGGAAGAAGAATAAAAATGTTTGACACAAAAATACTTGGCACTGACGAGGACAGCATAGCATATGCCGCAAAGCTGCTCTCACAGAGTGAAGTCGTTGGTATGCCGACGGAAACTGTATATGGTCTTGCGGCGAACGCTTTTGATGAAGGGGCTGTAAGAAAAATATTCGCCGCAAAGGGCAGACCTGCCGACAATCCTCTAATAGTGCATATATCTGACATTTCTCAGCTTGAGGGACTTGTGGATAAGATACCGCCCCTTGCTGTAAAGTGCGCAGAAAAATTTTGGGCAGGCCCTCTCACAATGATAATGCCAAAGTCTGAAAAAATACCAATGGTAACGAGCGGAGGACTTGACACAGTGGGCATAAGAATGCCGTCACATAAGGTGGCAAGAGCGCTTATCTCAGCCTGCGGCTTCCCTATCGCCGCACCGTCGGCAAACCTTTCAGGAAGCCCGTCACCTACAACAGCACAGCACGTCCTTAACGATATGCATGGCAGAATACCTGCCATAATAGACGGCGGAGCTTGCGGAGTGGGCGTTGAATCAACTGTTATAAGCTTTGAAGGCGAGGACGGAATAAGACTTCTGCGACCGGGATTTATCTCAGCCGAGGATCTTATGGAGATCACCCCGAACGTTCTTATCGACAAGGGCGTTTTGGAAAAGCTGGGTGAGAACGTAAAAGTCCGCTCCCCTGGTATGAAATACAAGCACTATGCCCCAAAGGCTGATGTGACTATCATTGACAGCAGCCTTGAAGCTTTCAGAGAATATGTGAAAACTCACGCTGACAATGACACCACTCTTATGGTGTTCACTGACAACGATTGTGATGGGCTTGATATCCCGCATATCTGCTATGGCGCAAATGACGAGGAACAGGCAAAAGAGCTTTTTGACGTTCTCAGAGAGCTTGACGATATAGGTGCAAAGAAAGTTTTTGCACGCTGTCCTAACAAAGACGGCGTGGGGCTTGCAGTGTATAACCGACTTTTAAGAGCCGCAGGCTTTCAGGTGGTGAAACTGTGAAAAAAACAGTAGTAGGGCTTACAGGTCAAAGCGGTGCAGGCAAGACAACTATATCGGACGCTTTCAGAGAAAAAGGCTTTGAGATAATAAACTGCGACCTTGTCGCAAGAGAAGTCACAAAGGCAGGGAACGAATGCTGTAAAGAGCTTGCAAAGCTTTTCCCAAGCTGCTTTGACGAGAACTATTCTCTTGACAGACAGAAGCTCGGGGAGATAGTTTTTTCAGATAAGAATAAGCTTCAAATGCTCAATGATACCATATACCCTTTTATAAACAAGCTTATTGACGAAAAGATAAACGCCGCAGAGAGCGAGTTTGTTCTACTTGACGCACCGACCCTTTTTGAAGCAGGTGCGGATAAGCTTTGCAGTGTTATCGTAAGCGTTGTGGCAGACTTTGGCATAAGGCTTGAAAGGATAACCAAAAGGGACGGCATTTCGGCGGAGCTTGCAGAAAAGCGTTTTTCTTCTCAGCATACTATGGAGTTTTTCAAGGCTCACAGCGATTTCGTCATTGAGAACAACGGCTCTGTGAATGACACATTCCAAAAGACCTGTGAGGTCATAGAAACAATAAAGGAAAGATATAATGGCGGCTAATGGAAAAAACAGCAGGCGTAAAAAGAAAAGGCACATAAAAAAAGGTCCCGTACTCATAGCAGTCATACTTCTGCTGTGCGGTATAGGCTGGCTCACATATCTTTATCACGAGCAGATAATCAACAAGGCAAAGGATATTCCGAACTCTTTTTCATATCCTACAGATTATGAGGAGTATGTAATAAGATACAGCACCAAGTACAAGTGCGACCCTGTGCTTGTGTTCTCTGTAATAAAAGTGGAAAGCGGCTTTAATAAAGACGCTGTTTCATCAGTGGGTGCCAGAGGTCTTATGCAGCTTATGGAGGACGCATACGACTGGATAAAATATCGCCTTGACGATCAGCGTGACAACACCTATGACGATATGTTCGACCCTGAACTTAATATCCAATATGGCACATACTATCTCAGCTATCTTATGGAAAAGTATGACGGCTCTGTAGAGCTGACAGCGGCGGCATATCACTGCGGAATGAACCTTGTTGACAGTTGGATAGAAAACGGCACTGTTGACCCTGACAATTTCAAAGTCAGCGACATACCTGACGAAAATGACCAGACTTCAAACTATGTGCGCAAGATACGCAAAGCCTATGACAATTATAAGGATATACTCAGCAGTCATGGGGATATTACAGAAAACAGTTAAGCAAAACCATGCGCAGGGGCGAACAGTGTCCGCCCATTGTAACGCAGTTTCAATAAGAATACATTAAAAGGAGGACTTTACAATGGATAACAAGAAGAAAGAAAAGTCCGAGGGCGAAAAGCTTGCAGAAAAGCTTCTTTCGGATAAGAAAAACGGTGGACTTCGCCTTAGCGAAGAAAAACTCAAAAAGGCAGACAAGTTCTGCGAGGGCTATAAAAGCTTTCTGAACACTGCAAAGACAGAGCGTGAGGCTGTTATCGAGGCAGTGGCTCAGGCTGAAAAAGCAGGCTTCAAGCCTTATGAAAAGGGCAAGAAGTATGACGCCGGCGACAAGTTCTATTTTGTAAACAGAGGAAAGGCTATCATACTTACAGTTATGGGCAAGGACGGTCTTGAAAAAGGTATCAGACTTGCTGCCGCTCATATCGACTCACCACGTCTTGACCTTAAGCAGAACCCACTTTACGAGGACAAGGAGCTTTGCCTGTTCAAGACACACTATTACGGCGGCATAAAAAAATATCAGTGGACAACTGTTCCAATGTCACTTCATGGCGTTGTTATAAAGGCTGACGGCGAAAGCGTTACAGTAAATATCGGCGAGGACAAGGACGACCCTGTTTTCTGCGTAACTGATATCCTGCCGCACCTTGCAGACGCTCAGATGAAAAGACCTGCTCCACAGCTCATCAAGGGCGAGGAGCTTAATCTGCTCATAGGCTCCAGACCATTCAGAGATGACGCTGTTTCAAACAAGGTAAAACTCAACATAATGGCTATCCTTAACGAGAAATACGGCATTGTAGAGGACGATTTCGTTTCTGCAGAGCTTGAAGCTGTTCCTGCATTCAAGGCACAGGACGTTGGCTTTGACAGAAGCATGGTAGGCTCTTATGGTCAGGATGACAGAGTTTGTGCATACACAGCTTTGCAGGCTATCCTCAAATGTAAAGACCCTAAAAAGACCTGCATGACCATACTCACAGACAAGGAAGAAACAGGAAGCGACGGCAACACAGGACTTAACAGCTCATATCTGCCATACTTCATTGCTGACCTTGCAAAGGTATACGGACTTGAGGGCAGAAACGTTATCTCTGCTTCCGAGTGCCTTTCAGCAGACGTAAATGCGGCATATGACCCAACATTCTCAGAGCCGTTCGAGATAAGAAACTCATCACAGATAAACTACGGCGTTGTTGCCACAAAGTTCACAGGCGCAAGGGGCAAGTCTGGCACTTCCGATGCTTCTGCTGAGTTTGTGGGCAGAGTAAGAAAGCTCTTTGACGAACACAACATCGTTTGGCAGACAGGCGAGCTTGGCAAGGTAGACGGCGGCGGTGGAGGAACTGTCGCACAGTATATCGCAAACCTTGACATGAACGTTATCGACGTTGGCGTACCAGTGCTTTCAATGCACGCACCATTTGAGATAACCTCGAAGATAGACACTTATATGGCATATAAGGCTTTCTCAGTTTTCTTTGCTGACTAATTTGATATCAAATAAGCAGATCCGCTTTCCCATTTGGGGAAGGCGGATCTTTTTTTGTCCCCATTGCGACAATTTTTCCATTCAAGCAGTGCTATCATAATATCAAAGGGAGGAACGTCATGAAAATTTACATAGATATACTCCTTGTGACAAACGCCATTATGACGCTTATCATGCTGGAAGCGGCAGGCAGAATATGTCACAAGGTCATAAGTCCGCTGCGGCTGTTGACAGCTTGCTCGGTGGGAGGACTTTCGTCGCTTGTTATGGCTATAGACAGCAGAGGATATTTCACTGCAGTTCTTATTGTGGTGATAAAGCTTGCCGGTGCGGTATTCACAGTGCTTATAGCCTTTGGGTGTAAAGACCCTTGGCAACTACTTCGATACTTTATCATATACTGTGCAGTGGACGCAGTTTTCACGGGTATAGTGGTGACCCTTTGGCAAATATCAGGGAGCAAGGTGATTTTTTTCAGAAACCTCACTGTGTATTTTGACATCTCTCTATTTAAGCTTGCCATTGCCTGCGGTATAGCATATGGTCTGCTCTGTCTTTATGAGAACATCACACGCAGGTGTTTCAACAGGGTCGCAAAATATGAAGCCATATACGAAAATGGTGGCTGTATAGTGAAAGTCCCTGCCATATGCGACAGTGGGAACAGGCTTTGCGACAGCTTCACAGGCACACCGGTGGTGGTTTTCTGCTGTGACAGGCTTTTCTATCACTACGACCTTGACCGTGACGAGCCTGACCCTCTAAGCGGTTTCAGGCTTATCCCCTGCTCTACTGTCAGCGGAGAGGGAATTATCCACATAACCGCCGCAGGGAGCGTAAAGATAATCGACGATAAAGACCGTGTACACAACGTCAGGTGTTATGTGGGCATAAAGCCATCGCTGAACGGAAAATCACGGGCTATATTCAACCCCGCATTGCTGGGATAATACAGGAGGAATACAAATGACCACACTTAAAACACTCGCTCTAGGGCTGAACAGATTTTTGAGCCGTTTGTTTTCAGACGACCCCGAAACTATAGATTACCTAAACGGTGCAGATTCGTTACCGCCGCCCCTAAACAAAGAGGAAGAGAAAAAAGCCTTTGAGCTTCTTGAAACAGACCCGAAAAAAGCCCGAGAACTGCTTATCGTGCATAATCTCAGGCTTGTGGTATATATAGCAAAGAAGTTTGAGTCAACAGGCACAGGCATAGAGGATCTTATCTCAATAGGCTCTATAGGGCTTATCAAGGCGGTGAACACCTTCTGTCCTGATAAAAACATCAAGCTCGCGACCTATGCTTCACGGTGCATAGAAAACGAGATACTTATGTTTCTTAGAAAATCAAATCAGTATAAAAATGAAATATCCATAGACGAACCGCTGAATGTTGACTGGGACGGCAACGAACTGCTTTTATCCGATATTCTAGGCACCGATGACGACACCGTGAACAAGGGCATAGAAAGCGAAGTTGAGAAACAGCTTCTTCTGGAGGAGATCGAAAAGCTCTGCCCTCGTGAAAAGCAGATAATGAAAATGCGATTCGGGCTCTCAGGCAAAAAAGAAATGACCCAGAAGCAGGTCGCTGATGAAGTCGGTATATCCCAATCCTACATATCAAGACTTGAAAAGCGGATAATAAAATCCATACGGCGAAATTTAGAAAAAATATGCTGATTAAAAGACTGGCGAACACACAAAATGTTCACCAGTTTTTATGTTATATGGGATAATTTTGTTTTCACAGCAGTATAATTCTTCTCAGAAATAGGGATCACCTTGCCATATGTAAGCTCTATTCTGTAACGGCTTATACGGCTTACATATTCAGGATTTACAAGATAATTTTCATGACAGCGCACAAACATATCCCTATATCGTCGTTCAAACACCTTAAGGCTCTGCACTGATTCAAATGAGCCGTCAATGTATATATGACGCAGTGACTGCCACTGCTTTCCACATAAGCTATCCATGACCTATCCAGAAAAACAAGCGCCCTGTCTACGCCATTTACTATCACTCTCTTTGTACGCCTTTCACCTGAACAGACATTTTTCTTGTATATTTCTTCATAATGTACAGGATATATCCTGTCACGTTCATCATATTTAATGGCATTGGAAATGTGACAAAGCTTTATTTTTTCCTCGCCGTTCTCACTCACCCATGAAAACTGTATCCTTTGATCTGCTCTCCCAACACTGCTGTCAGGCCAAATCGTATCCAAAATGAAAAACATTATGACCTCGCAGGATCTTTCAGTAAGACCTATGGAAAACACCTTTAGGTCGCTGAGCACAAACTCAAGCTTGTGTTCTTCTTGCGAAAAAGCATCAACAAGCGCCTCTCTGGTGCGTATCACATGCTTCTCAGCGGGACCTATCCACAGAATGTCTTCATGGCAGGCATTAAGAAAGCTGTCTATCTCGTTACTGTAGTACTTAGTGAGAATATCGGCTGAACGTGTTTCAAGAACTCTATATTCCATGAAATCAAATCCTCCGTTTGCTGAATTAATTTGTACATTTTTTATTGTATCTTTTATTATACGACATTTTTATTATTTTGTCAATAATACTGACACAATTTCATTTTCGCAAAATTTCGACAGATAAACTATGTATAAATTCTTCAGAAGTTTTATTGTATTTTTAAAGCATATGTGATATACTTAGACCATACGATAAATGAAAGGAGAAGATATCTTGGCGATAGATAGATTTTATGCGGTGATACCCGCTTATGAGCCTGATGAAAAAATGCTGGCTGTTATTGACGATATATCTTCATTGACCGATTTTCATATAATAGTCATTAATGACGGCAGCGGCAAGGATAAGCTGCCGATTTTTGCCGAAGCCGCAAAAAAAGCCATAGTTCTCACCCATGAGGTAAACAAAGGCAAGGGGCGTGGCATAAAAACCGCACTTGAATACATAAAAGAACATGAAGCCGACACTGTGGGCATCGTCATTGCAGACGCAGACGGACAGCACAAGGTGGAGGATATAATAAGGGTGTCGGAAGCCCTGAAAAGCTCCCCTGACAAGCTTATTATGGGTTGTCGCAGATTTTCTGGAAAGATACCACTGCGAAGCAAATTCGGCAACAACATCACAAAATTCGTTTTCTCATTTGCCGCAGGAGTAAAGGTAAGCGACACGCAGACGGGCTTGCGTGGCTTTTCCTCAAAGCTCATACCTTTTATGCTGTCGGTAAACGGTGACAGATATGAGTTTGAGATGAATATGCTGCTTGAATGTGCAAGAGAAGGCATAAGATTCTATGAAGTGCCTATCGAAACAGTTTACCTTGGCAAAAACGAGTCATCACATTTTAATCCTATCAAAGACTCATGGAGGATATACAAGGATATACTGAAATTCTCCTGCTCATCACTTCTTAGCTTCTGCGTGGACTATATTTTCTACAGCATTTTCGCAATGATAAGCGGGAGCGTAGCGTTTTCTAACATATGCGCAAGAGTGATAAGCTCCATTTTCAACTTTTCGATGAACAAAAAGTTCGTCTTTAAAAATAAGGAAGGCATTGCAAAGACAGCCGCAAAATACTTTCTGCTTGCCGCATTCATACTAGCTGCAAACACAATAATGCTAGAGCTATGTGTGAAATATCTCATACACAACAAATATATCAGCAAAATACTTATAGAAGTGCTGCTTTTCTTTATAAGCTGGGCGGCGCAAAAAAGTTTCGTTTTCAGAAAGAGGGAAAGAAAAATTGACGAATAAGACAAAAAAGCCAATGCCTGTTTGGGCAATGGTGATAACAGACATTGTGCTTACAGCGGCAGCGATAGGTGTGTTCATGCTTTTTGACTACGTTATGCCGCAAAGCTCAGGAGTAAAGGGAGAAGTGATCGCAACAGTTGACAGCTCCGCAGAGGGAAGCTTCACCCTGCCAAATGCGGCTGACAACCCGCAGAAAGAAGGCACAGCACAGGACGATAGCGAGCCTGCAGTTACCACAACAGCTCCGCAGGCAGAAAAGGCTACAACCACACTGCGTACTGAGCAGACGAACCACAGGAACTGGGGCAATCAGGACACTGCCGACTATCGTTCAGACCAGAATGCTATAAGCAGTATAACAAACGGTGCCATAACCTCTGAGGAGCTTGGCTCAGCTTCAACTGACAATGCTCAGGTGACAGTATACAAAAAATCTATCGGCGAGGGAAGCAACAAGATAACCTATTTTGTGGCTGATGTTTATGTCACAAGCGCAAGCGAGATAAAAGCCGCCTTTGCAGACGGAGAATTCGGTAAGAACATCAAGGACTCAGTATTCAGTATGGCGGTGGAAAACAACGCTCTTTTCGCCATAAACGGTGATTTCTATGGTAATTCAGAACGCAGTATCGTTATAAGAAACGGTATAAAATACCGTGATGATGTCAACGACGCAGACGTGTGCGTGCTGTTCACAGACGGCACAATGCAGACCTACTCCCCGTCTGAATATGACAGCGACGCTGTTATAGCAAAAGGTGCATGGCAGGCTTGGAACTTTGGTCCTGCACTTCTTGACGGAAGTGGCAACGTTCTTGAAACGTTCAACACAACAAAATATCTCAACAGTTCAAATCCACGTTCAGCTATCGGCTGTGTGTCGGCAGGCCACTATATTTTCGTGACAGTTGACGGCAGAAACGAAGGCTACTCAAAGGGCGCAACTCTCAGCGAGCTTGCGGCTATCATGAGCGATGAGGGCTGTATGTCTGCGTTCAATCTTGACGGTGGAAAGTCCGCTATGATGTACTTCAACAACAGCATTGTGAACGCTCCTGACGGCGGTGGACGTGACCTCAGCGACATTATCTATATAGGAGGATAAAAATGAAAAGACTAAGCAAAATTCTCCCACATATCACGATAATACTTGCGGGAATGTTCATTGTATTCTGGATATTGGATATACTCAACCCTACAATGAATTTCATAAACAGAAAAATATCCAACAAGCTTCTGCTGGCATTTTGCATATCAGCCATAATAACAGCGATACTAGCGGTTTACTATCAGCGCAAGAGCGACAGAAAAGAATAGAACTAATGCAGAGTCAAACGGCTCTGCATTTTTTATGGTCAGATTTTCCTGAAAAATATCTGTATAGTTCCTGATCGAAAGGTAATAATTATATTATCACGGCAGCATAAAATGCTGCTTTTTAACAGGAGCGTGCGATGCAGTACAATAAAGTTGAGATAAGCGGAGTGAACACCAATGAGCTTAAAACGCTGAAAGAGTCGGAAAAGCTGGAGCTTTTGAAAAAAGCCCATTCAGGTGACAAGAAAGCCCGTGAGGAACTTATAAACGGCAATCTCAGGCTCGTGCTGAGCGTTTTGCAGAAGTTTGTGAGCCGAAGCGACTCCCCTGACGATCTTTTTCAGGTTGGTGTTGTGGGGCTTATCAAGGCGATAGATAATTTCGATACCTCTCTTGATGTGAAGTTTTCTACCTACGCTGTGCCTATGATAGCAGGTGAGCTTAGAAGATTTCTTCGTGATTTTCAACCCATGAGGGTGAGCCGTTCTCTCCGTGACCTTGCTTATAAAGCAATGCAGGCGAAAGAACAGCTCATATGTGAAAACCAGAAAGAGCCTACTGTTGAGCAGATAGCAGACACTATCACCGAAAAGCCTAGTCAGGTGGTCATTGCCCTTGAAGCCATAACCGACCCGGTCTCACTCTATGAGCCTGTGTATTCTGACAACGGCGACGCTCTTTATGTGTTGGATCAGGTGAGCGACAACTGTGACGATAAAAGCTGGCTGGAAGAGCTTTCATTGAAGCAAGCCATGAGCGAGCTTCAGCCTCGTGAACGTAATATACTCTTCCTGCGCTTTTTCAAAGGACAAACTCAGGTGGAGGTAGCAAAAAATATTGGCATCTCTCAGGCACAGGTATCACGGCTTGAAAAAGGTGCATTGGAACACATCAAGAAAAGTATCTAACTTCTGTCGCAATACGTTAAATCGACATTTATGAATATTTTTGTTATATACAATTACATTAAGGTCACGTTTTTGAAACAATTTGATTAATAATGTGCCATTAAAGTTGCTTGTAGTCAAAAAATTTGATATAATATATATATGAGTTATTATGTTAAATCGTCATAAGGGAGTTGAAGTGTATGCTGACTGATTATTCGGTCCTTATTTCCGAGTCATATGACGGCCAGCATAAACTGTTGACCGAGGAACTGAAACGCAATGGTACAAAGGTCCATATATGCGGTGATACTGAAATAGAGCTTGAGATAGGTGCTGTAAAATATACTCCTGACGTTATCGTTATTGACTGCTGTAAGCTGGGATATAAAAAGCTTCTGCATTTTCGTGAGATACTTCACGAAGATGACATTCATCCAATAATATATAACATCTACACTTATGATGACACAGAAACGATCCGTATTCTTCTCGATTATGATGATATTCTGCACATACTTATGCCATACGACGCTAAGAACGTATGCCACTATATGCTTGACAAGCTAAAAAGGATACCTGTCGATCCTGATATCCTTAGACAGAATATTTCAAAGGAGATACATAGGATCATAACATCAACGGGCATAAACCGAAAGCATTCAGGATATGACCATATCTACTACATGATATTCCTTATTATATTCAAATATAGCGGTAATAAAGTACAAATAGGCGAACTTTATAAGGACATTGAAAAACAATACGGAAAAAGCACTGCAGCTATTGAACGCTCAACAAGAAGTGCTATAGTTTCAGGCTGGGAAAAAATGAAGCCTGTGGATAAGCAAATGCTTTTTGAAAGTTGCCTTGCTAACGGAACAAAGCCTACAAATGCAATGTACATAAACACCATAGCTTTATATGTAAAGCATTTGTATAACGATCAGTTGGAGATGTATTACAAAAACAAAAACGATCATACATAGGACGATCCCCAAAGTGCATACCTATTATAAAGGGTATGCACTTTTTTTGAAAGGGGAAGGTTTCATGATATGTAGTTTTTCAAGCTTACGAAATAAAGAGGTCGTCAATATGCGAACAGGACTGAAAATAGGCTATGTTGATGATATAGAAATGGATACTCAGGGAGCGAATATAGTTTCACTGATTGTCTATGGCAAACCAAGGGCTTTCGGTATCATGGGCAGAGATGAGGATATTATCATAAAATGCTCGGATATCGAGCTTATCGGCGAAGATACCATACTTGTAAAATTCAACGATAGTGCAGTATGCACAAAGAGCAGAACTGTAAAAATCGAAAATTTGTTAAAATAAATTGTCGTAAACTCTTGAAATGAAATAGAAAATATGATATAATATTAAAGCAATTCGCACGGACAGGTTTTTGCCGTTGGTCCTGCCGTAAGACAGGTGAAAGCAAGTAAAGCCGTCCGGAGGATAAAAACATCTGCAAAAGCAGAAATCTAAAACCAAACAGGAGGTTACTACAATGGGAGTAGTATCAATGAAGCAGCTTCTTGAAGCTGGTGTACACTTTGGTCACCAGACAAGAAGATGGAACCCTAAAATGGCTCCATACATTTTCACAGAAAGAAACGGAATTTACATCATCGATCTTCAGAAGACCGTTAAGAAGCTTGAAGAAGCTTATATGTTTATCCGTGACATCTCAGCTAATGGCGAAGAGGTACTTTTCGTAGGTACAAAGAAGCAGGCTGGAGATTCTATCAAGGAAGAGGCACTGAGAGCTAATGCACATTATGTAAATGCAAGATGGCTCGGCGGTATGATGACAAACTACAAGACGATCCAGCAGAGAATCAAGAGACTTGAGCAGCTCCACACAATGGAAGAGGACGGCACATTCGACCTTCTCCCTAAGAAGGAAGTTGTTAAGCTGAAGCTTGAGATAGAAAAGCTTGAAAAGTTCATGGGCGGTATCAAGAACATGAAGAAGCTTCCAGGCGCACTTTTCGTTGTTGACCCAAGAAAGGAAAAGATCGCTGTAGCAGAGGCTAAGAAGCTTGGCATACCTGTAGTAGCTATCGTTGACACAAACTGCGATCCTGACGATGTTGATTATGTTATCCCAGGTAACGATGACGCTATCAGAGCAGTTAAGCTTATCGCTGGTTGCATGGCTAACGCTATAATCGAAGGCAGACAGGGTGAGGACGCTGAGTCCGCTGAAGAGGCAGATAAGGTGGAAGAAGCTGACGAGGCTGCTGAATAAGAGCTGAAATTTCAGGCAGGCATTTATAGTATATTTGTCTGCCTATTTCGATATAAAACACTAGGAGGAATAATAATGGGTAAGGTATCCGTAGCAGAGATCAAAGAACTTATGACAGCAACAGGCGTTGGCATGATGGACTGCAAGAAGGCTCTTGTAGAAGCTGACGGCGATATGGAAAAGGCAGTAACACTTCTCCGTGAAAAGGGACTTGCTACACAGGCTAAGAAGAGCGGCAGAGTTGCAGCAGAGGGTATCTGCACAGCTGTAGTTAAGGGCAACGTAGGCTGCGTTCTTGAAGTAAACATCGAAACAGACTTTGCTGCTAACAATGATGAGTTCAAGGCTTTCGTTGCAGCAGTTGCTGATACAGTAATCGAGACAAACCCTGCTGACGTTGACGCACTTAAGGCAACAAAGATCAGCGGTGGTGACAAGACAGTTGAAGAGACACTTCAGGATCTGTTCATCAAGATCAGAGAGAACATGGTAATCAGAAGATTCAAGAGAATGGAAGGCATTCTTGTTCCTTACGTTCACGGTGCAGGCAGCATTGGCGTTATGGTAAAGCTTGATTCTGACATTGCAGCTGACAATGCTGAGCTCCTTGCTGCTGGTAAGGACTGTGCACTTCAGGTTGCAGCTATGAATCCTGCATATCTGAACAGAGAGGCTGTTCCTGCTGACGCTCTTGACAAGGAGAGAGAGATCATGCTGGCTCAGATGGCTGAGGATCCTAAGATGGCTAACAAGCCTGAGCAGGTTAAGCACAAGATCATCGACGGTAAGATCGGCAAATACTATTCTGAGAACTGCCTCCTTGAGCAGGCATTCGTTAAGGATGATAAGGTATCTGTTGGCAAGTACGTTGAGTCTGTAGCTAAGAAGCTTGGTGGCAAAATCGACGTTGTTGAGTACGTTCGTTTCGAGAGAGGCGAAGGCGTAGAGAAGAAGGAAGAGAACTTCGCTGACGAAGTTGCAGCAATGACAAAGTAATCTTTCTGACATAAATGAAAGTCCCTCGGTGGTGAGCCGAGGGACTTTTTTTATGGGCTTTTGATTGTAACTTGTCAAGTTTTATTATACTGCATCACATTATTGCCTCTCTTATTATAACTTCAAATAATACGTTTGCCATATTTGCATCAAACAGCGAATATCTGGACGACGCAGCTAATGCATATATTGAACAGATAAAAGATCAGGATACGCTGACCAAGACAAAAAGCATTCTGAGTTATGCTTCCAAAATGGACGGCACAACCGAGAACTGCGTTACAGCAGCACTCAACGTATACAACTTATGTGAAGCAGCAGGAATAAGATGCCACGTTAGAACAAGTGCTAACAGCGATAGCTTTTATGCTCAGAACCACGTTAACGACGTAATAGACGTTGACGGAACATCATATATCGCATATGTAAGCTTTTCCTGAAAATATAAGTTTATCATTATCAAGTAAAATATCAATTATAGTTTCTTCTGCAGCTCCTTCACAGATGCAGGCTATATATACTTCTTCTGTCATGGCTTTGTCTCCACCTTATTTATGATACTTTTTTTGAGTTGGATATATGCTTCATATGAAGGAGCAGTATTGCCTATGAGTCCACTTTTAAACGATTGTACTTTATTTTCATCATTTCTCTGCATTCGTTCATTTAATGGAGTTATTGTGATTTTATCCTTGTTTTCCACAATATAAATGCAGTCATTTCTTTTTATGTGTTCAAGGAGTTCTGAGTAATGTGTGGAGAAAATAAGGGTTGCTCCATGCGGGTTTACTCTTTTGTCCGTGAAAAATCTTATCAACGTTGATACGATCTCATGATTGAAGTGGTTCTCTAGGTCATCGATTATAAGATATCCACCAGTTTCAAAAAGAGATATGGCTCTTCCAAAGACATTTATTCCTTTTATTGTTCCTGAAGATAAATAGGTATTGAGCTCTGCAAGATCATATAGAATTTTCTCTTTTTCTCCTCGAAACTTAAGATATATAACCGTTTTTCCGTTGATTTCACTAGTATTAATATATTCTATCTTGGAATCAAAATAAGATAGAACGCTTAGAGGATATTCTTTTAAGAGTTTGAACCTGTTTATATTTGTGATTTCAAACATATCAGTAAATACGATCGTTGTTTTTTCTGCTTTTTTGTATCCCACGATAATGCTCATATCGTCTACCAGGTATTGTTCATCATCTTTCCTTTTCATTATCGTTGTTGCCGAAGAAAAGTCAAAGATGCTTGTTTTGTTGTCAGATGCGAGCAACTTCCTGGATTTAATATATTCCTCTATTATTGTATAGCGTTCATCTGCATATTTAATAACAGTGTGTAGCAGATTTACAGTATTGCAATTTACAAATACAATGTTAAAAACAATCTCATTCTGCTCGTTGCCTTCCCCAAGTATTCCGCAGTATTTTATATTATTTATTTGCTCGTTGTTTAAAACAGAAAAAACAAAAGAAATAAGCCTTAAAATTGTGGTCTTTCCGGAAGCATTGATTCCAAAAAAACTTTCTATATTATTTGTATACAGCCTGTTGGCGTTTGAGGAAGAAAGCTTAAACATTCCTTCGGTATCATTCGAGGTTGTTCTTTGTGTGTTTATAAAGTTGATTTCACATTTTCCATTGTATAGTGGTAGACCTTCCGCAGATATTTTTAAAACTTTAATCACCGATTATCAGCTCCTTTCAATATTATTATAATACAATCGTTTAAAAAAGTCAAGCGTAAAAACAAATATTTTGTTTTTACATTCGTGTAACTTTAACATTTATTATCTATAGTATGCCCATTATACAGAAAAATCAATCTCATTGCAAAAAAACAAAGCAGGCATTCTTTGGGGATAATCAGAATGTCTGCTCGTTTCGACAACATTTGTCAAAGTGCAATATTAACAATGGAAATAATATAAGAATATCACATTTCGCATAAAATGTCTATACTTTGTTTGTGATAAATCAAAATGTTTGTTTAAGAAAAGACTTAACGAGAAAAGAACAGAAATATGGAAAGTTATATACATCGCTATCATGCCCTATATTTCCATTGTTTAATTTTATACCAAAACTTATATCTTCATACCTATCAGAGGCTATAAGTGTTTTCATTGATTTCATTTTCCATTTTGAGATTTTACTGATATAAAAATCGGTGAAAATATAAGAAAAATAGAGGTAAAGTTTGACTGTGACATCCTCCCCCACCAGAAGAGGTGGGGGCTTCCTCTTGCAAAAGCAAGCAGTAGGTTCTCGTTCGATAGTACTAATGTACTAAGCATAAGCGAGCTAACCCCGTGTGTCCCACGGTTTTTGATCAATCATTATGCGAAAACGATTTGCATGCCTTCGTTTCTGATATTGATTGCAGCGTTCACATCTCGATCGTGATGTGTGCCACATTCTGGACAATCCCATACTCTAACCGCAAGATTTTTTGTTTCGGGATTTTTGTAACCACAGCACGAGCAAATCTGACTGCTTGCAAAGAATTTGTCTATCTTAACAAGCATTTTGCCTTGTTCTTCAAGTTTGTATTGTAAGAACGTTGTGAACATTCCCCAACCGTTGTCCGAAACAGATTTGCCGAAATGCAGAGCCTGTGACATTGCTTTCATATCCAGATTTTCTATGCATACGCAATCATAAGCATTGGCTATCTGCCTTGATTGTTTGTGCAAAAAATCCTTACGCTGATTGGCTACTTTTTCATGTAGTCTTGCAACTCTGACACGTTGTTTACCTCGATTCTTAGAGCCTTTTTGCATAAGTGACAACTTGCGTTGTTCATCTTTTAGTTTCTTCTCCGCCTGTCTGTAGTATCTTGGATATGATGGTTCATTTCCATTGCTATCCTTGTACAACTCGTGCATGGAAAAATCTAAACCCAAGAAATTATGAGGCTCTTTTTCTTGTACTTGACTTTCGTACTCAAAAAGAACGCTTGCATAATACTTTCCGCTTGGAGTTTGGCTAACTGTAACAGATTTCAGCTTGTAATCAGATGGAATTTGCCTATGCTGTTTCAGCTTAACAAAGCCGATTTTCGGAAGTTTCAGATAACCATTCTCCATCAAAATATTTCCGTTTATGCAATTTGTTGTATAACTCTTGCGGTTAGATTTCTTGGATTTGAATTTCGGAAAACCAATTTTAGGACTTCTAAAAAAATTGTTGTACGCTGTCTGCAAATTCATTTGAGCATTTGCTAGTGAAAGGCTGTCTACTTCTTTCAGCCATTCAAATTCTTTTTTGTATTGAGCGGGTGTATTATTCAACTTTTTTCTGGTTTTTTCATAATACTTAATTTTATCCGCCAACATGCGATTGTATACAAATCGAACGCAGCCAAAAGTCTTAGCAAACAAGACCCGCTGTTCTGTGTTTGGATATATTCTGAATTTGTATGCCTTGTTCGCCATGATTTCACTTCCTTTTTCGGTTTTTTTGTCCTTGGCTTTCGATATATTTCTTTATCACTTCAATCGATGCTCCACCTGTTGTTAGCAAACAAAAGCTCTGACTCCAGAAATATTCTTTCCAAAGTTTTTGGCGTATTTGCGGAAATTCTTTTTTCAGAAGTCTACTGCTTGCACTTTTATATGCGTTTATGAATTTGCTGATTTCCGAGTTGGGATGTGCTTTGAATAATATATGTACATGGTCCTTATCATGGTTTCATTCCTGCAAAGTAATATTGTATTTTGGTGATATATACTCAAATATCTCTTTTGATCGTTTTGATATCTCATCATAAAAAACCTGTCTACGATATTTTACTACAAGCACTAAATAATAGTGCAACAAAAATATTAAATGTGCGTTGTTGTCTAATTCCATAGTTTTTCAGCCTTTCTCTTTCATTCGACTGATTTCAGTATAGCATTTTTCTCAAGTTTGGTCAAGTATCGTAGAGAGGCAATTCATCCACCACCTAAGAGGTGGGGGACTTCTTGCTATATATGGTTAAATATAAGATGCTCTCTTTTTTGTTGACCTTTTTCTTTTGTTGAGGTCAGCAACAGAGGAAAAATTGTAGGTTTGTCAATCATATTGGACACTATTATTAAGAAATTCGATAGGCGAAAACCATTTGAGGGGACGCATAGGACGATTGTTTGTTCGACTTAAACGTGCAGCTAGCTGCACGTTTAAGTCGTCGCAGGAATAAAACCTATGGCACGAATAGAATTTGTTGTGATCTTCTCGGTGACTGCGCTCTACTTTGCCATTGTGCCTGGGCGTATATGGACGAATGAGTTTGTGTTCAATGCCAAGTTGTGAGAGCGTATTCTCAAACAGCGTTTTCTTGTCTCTTTTGCTTGGCGAAAAGCGGTTAGTAAATTCAAATCCATTGTCGGTCTGAATACATTTCGCCGTTATTCCTCTGCGTTTGTACCATTTCACCAGCCTTTTTACAAAGTCTGCTGAAGAATAGGTGCTTTGCTCCTCATATCCGTATAAAAATCTTATCCTGGTATACTC